>JAYVTP010000217.1:0-8905 GCA_043788685.1 Pseudolysobacter sp.
CAAGCACATCGGTGTAAGCCCACGCCCCGACCAGCAGGAACAGGCCAACGAAGGCAATACCGATAACGACGGTCGCCGCGCCAGGCTCCCATACGCGCCGTGTGATTACATGGTGTAGATGTGCACGCAACGACGCGGCGTGATGTTCTTCGCGCTTCATAAAAGCCAAAACTATGCGCCAGCCAGGGCCGAAAATCAGTAGCACAGCGATCAACGCTGACACTCGCGATTCGCGCACAACAAATGCAAGGCTGTCGGCGGAGTGATCTGCGGCCAAGGCATGCGCCAGCACACAGCCGGCGAAAAATCCGATCGGTCTAGCAACATAATCCCATTCGCCGTAACCCAGCCGCGCGATCGAACCGAACACGCAACCACGATTGGCGAACGCACCCAAGCCCAGCAGTGCTCCGCCTGCAATGGTAAATGCATCACTGCGATAACCGGGCGGGAATGTCATCGACAGGCCAATGGCGTGTGTAAAAAACAAACCGACCAGCACCCAAAGCGAGGCCTCAAGGATACTCAGGAAACGTTGCCAGCTACCCTCGACGACAAGTTGTTCGACCGCGGCAACCGTACGTGTTGCGCCGCGCTGCACGGCAAAACCCATGATGCCCGCGAGCAGTGCGGCAATAAAAAACGACAAAGCGAAAATCGTGATTTCCATGAGGTCTGCTCAGGCCAATTACATCAAGTGTCGGTCGTGCATGACGGCAACAAAAAGCTGCGCAGATTGCTCGCACATCGGCGCAGTACGTGTGCGGCGTACATCGTATCGCCGCTTGCGTTTGAAAAATCCATTGCAGGAAAATCTGCGCTGGCATTGCCTGGTCAGTGATGCTCGTGCACCACCATGCCTTTGATCGGATCGACCGGCGCTGTCCACGGCGCCGCCTCGATGATGCGCCGCGTTTCGGCATAACCAGTTTCGCGGCGTGCGCGAATGCCGGCAGGGCTGAAGTCGATATCCTCGGAGTGATCCTCATCGGCCAACACCGGTGCCAGCAGACGCACCACATGCATGGTTGTGCCACAGCCCCAGCCCGCAAGCTGCTTCACATCGGGCGAATCCTGGATATTGTCCGGCATCTTCTTGGCGAGCTCGCGAATCACATGACGCAGACGATGAATCTGTTTTTGCCGCGCGATATGGCTGTCGGCGCGACTGGCGAACTGGATATCTTTCTGTCGGCCCAGCACTTGCAAAATCGAGTTGGGTTCCGCGCCGTGCGGCTGCCACACATTCACCGTGAAAATCACTGAATCACGACGCGGTCTGTCATCGAGTACCGCCTCGATCGGCGTATTCGAATAAATGCCGCTATCCCAGTAGGGATCGCCGTCAATGCGCACCGCCGCAAACGCTGGCGGCAACGCGCCGGAGGCCACCACGTGATTCAGATCCAGGCGTGTATCGCGGCTGTCGAAATAACGCATCTCGCCGCTGCGGACGTTAACCGCGCCGACGGTCAGGCGTGGCGCGTTGGCGTTGAGGCGATCCGTATCGTTCAGCTCGGTCAAGGTTTTCAGCAGCGGTGCCGTTGAATAGTAGGATGCCTTTTTCGACATCGTGCGCGATGTGTGGCGAAATCCAGGCGGCTGGTCGTGGCACGAAAAAAGATTCGATGCCGCGTGTCACCGCGAACCAGTTCGAGAACAGGGTGCCGAACGATCCCCACGCCGCATGTTGCCCGCTGTGTTCGACGCGATCCCAGAACTCGTTCAGGCGTTGCAGACGCTGATCCGGTGCATTGTCGGCGATGATCGCGGCATTGATCGCGCCGATGGAAGTCCCTATCACCCAATCAGGCTCGATACCGGCTTCGTGCATCGCCTGATACACGCCGATCTGGTACGCGCCAAGCGCACCACCGCCTTGCAGTACGAGCACATTCTGGCCGGGCAGCATTGATGGCGATGCTGCGTCGTGTGCTGTTGCGGTGTTTTTGAGTCTGCTATTTCGAGTGCGCATGTCGTTTCCTCCTTCTAAAAAAAACATCGAGTGGCTTGCCGCTGATGACAGTCTCAGCAGACCGGGACTGCGATGATTTCTTTCATGAGTGAGTCGCGGATGTGTTAAGGGCAGAGATTTTTTGCGGCGCGCCTGGTCGAGTTTTTTTTTCAGCAAGCGCACTGAGCTTCGAGCGCAAATTGATCGAGCTTTGAGCAAAAATTCCACGACAGAATTTTTTGTGCCGCACCGAATTGAGCGCGAATTTTTACCAGCTTTCAGAGCAGCGAAGAATTTGCACTTCGCGTTGTTGGCATGCCGATCATGGCCACGATAAACGCCAGCGCGCTTGCTGCGGCGCCGAACACAAATGCAAGTTGGCCGCCACCGATGCGCCAGGCTTGGCCGGCCAGCAGCGCGCCAAGCACGCCGCCGATGCCCGAGCTGAAACCGTAAAACACACCTTGCGCATGGCCGTTGAGCCGGCCGGGAAAATAGCGCGCGAGCAAGATGATGCACGCCGCGAACGAAGCAGCAAATGTGATCGCATGCGTCAGTTGCGCGAGCGTCATGAGCCACAGGTTTTGCGGGAAAAATGCGGTAACGCTCCAGCGCAAAGCAGCCAACGCCAGCGAGAATTGCAACACGCGCACCGGATCAAACCGCGCGAAGATTCGTGCCGAAAAATAGAACACACCGATTTCGGCGAGTATGCCGATATCCCAGTATGTACCCAGCGCCGATGGGTGATAGCCGTTCTCTTCGAGGTACAGCGAAAAAAACGTGTAGTACGGCCCGAACGACATCGACATCAGCAGCGCGACGACAAAAAATACCAATACTTCGCGCTGCTTCAGGCGTGCGCCGAAATCTTGATGGTCATCGTTTTCGATGTGATAGTCGGCGGCATAATTATTGACTAGCGTACCGAGGAAAATCGCTGCGAACAACGGCAACATCAGCAGCGGCAACCAAGCCAGCGAGAGATGATCGAACAGCAGTCCGAACGTACTCACCACCAGCACAAAACCGATCGATCCCCACGCGCGAATCGGGCCGTAATTTTCGCTGCGTTTGCCCAGGTGCGATAAGGTCAACGACTCGAACTGTGGCATGATCGCGTTGTAACAAAAACAGAAAATACACATCGCGGCGAATAATCCATCGAACTCTAGCGGCAACAGAAAAATCGCGAAACTCGCCAGTGCCGCGGCAGCTCCCAACCGCAACCAGCGGATCGGTCGTGGTGAGCGCGCGGCGAACCAGCTCCAGGTATTCGGCGCGACAATGCGTGTGGCGTACCACAAGCTGATCAGCACACTGATCGCCGCCGCACTCTGGCCGCGTTGCTTCAGGAACAGACTCCAGAACGGCAGAAACGCGCCGAGCGCGGCGTAGTAGGTGAAATAAAAACTGGCCAGGCGGCCGGCGGGGACAGGCCTATGGTGCATTCCAGGTCATCGACAAGTCATGGCGGAAGAATTGGGTTTTTCACTAGCTAGGACCATGCTGCTTAGTCGCCCTCAATGTCCTTGAGCGTTTTTCCGCCGGAATCTTTCCACGAGGTCAATCCATTCGCACTACCGCCATGAATTATTGCGGCAGCCATGCTTGGGCTACTGAATTCTGTGTCTTTTGTAAACTTGTAGACGTCGGTTGATTGGACAAGCGTTCCGTTTTGAATAAGTTTTTTCCGATGCACAAGTATTGCCGGGGCTTGGACTTCTGTTGATAGACGTCCGATCAAGACCGCTGTCGAATTCTTAAACACTACAAAACCTTCCTCAGTTCGCCGCCCGCGTGCAACCACATTCTTGATCTTGCAGAAAAGCTCCTTTTCCTCTCTTGTTGTCTTGACCGATCCGCCGATCGGTGAAAGAAGATCTGAGCCGAGCACAGGAAGCATTTGGCGTATACGGGAAAGATAGACTTCCATATCTTCACGGTCCGATTCCGGTAACTTCGGGTTGCTCGAATTCATATTCTCGAGTTTGTAGCGACCCGCCAGCTTGGATTCTTGCATCACTCGGTTTTCAAGAAATCGAATGTGAGCTTTCGTGAGATTCTCGTCCTTGCTGACGAAAACGATGACGGAGTTCCAGAAATCCTTGGCTTTGTGTTGTTTAAGACGGTCTCGAATGACCTCGGCTTCACCGATGTAAGCCAGCAAATCACCACTTTCGGGATCAGCTCCAAAGAGGAAGTACACACCAGAATTTTCAAGCTCTTCGCGGAGCAGCAGATCTTCCAGTTCGGTCCGTGGCGCAGCAAGCGCTTTGCCAGTCCAGTTTGATACCTCGCCGACACGAAGACGCTTGGCATCTCCATGGGGTAGAAAAAGTTTGATAGTTGCGGATGCCATCGCCAGCTTTTGCTCCATGAGGCAAGAAGAATTTGATTGATGCAATCAAAATTCCAGATCGAGTGCGGCGCACAGATAATCGATCATCGGCGCTAACCCCTTGCAGCCGGAGATGACGACATCGCGCAGCTCGGTCGAGCACGCGACTTGATCGGCGAACGCTTCGGCGGCGATGAAGTCCTTGCGCTTGATGTCCTCTATAAGCTCGTGATCGAGCGGATAACCGCGCGGTGGACGCGTCAAGGATTCGCCGCCGAGACCAAAACGCTGCGCGAAATTCTTGTTGTGCACGGCTTTTTTCCACGTGCTCGGATTCTCGACGAGAAATTCGCGAATGCGTTTCAGCGTGGCCGATTCCGGATGCCACAAGCCGCCGGCGATAAAACACGCGCTGGGTTCAATATGCAGATAAAACGACGGCGCGGCCACTTCACGATGGCGTTCGTGGAAAAAACGCGCGCCGGCGTGAGTCTTGTACGGTCGCTTGTCGCCAGCGAAACGCGTGTCGCGATAAATGCGAAACAGCGAGCCGCCTTGCGTGCGCGGGTCGGCGCGAAAATGCGGGCTGATTTTCGCCAACGGTTCGACCATATCGGCGATCAGGCGCAGATACGGCTGGCGCACGGTGTCCTCAAAACGCTGTCTGTTTTCGGCGAACCAGACCCGATCGTTGTTGAGCGCGAGATCGTGCAGGAAACGCAGACTTTTTTTGTCGAAATAAGTGGTCGAACTCATGTGATCTCTCGTGATAATTCCTGGCCCCATGCATCCAGCGCGTCGAGCACGGCATGTTGCGACGATGGTTTGTCAGTATTTTCGCGGTGAGTCGCGATGATCGCAAAATAATCCGCGAGCGTCAGCGTTGTGCCGGGCGATTGTGTGGTCAGGCGCATCTGACGAAACGCATGCCAGCGCTTGTGCTCCGCCGGGTTGAGCGTGTCTGGGAAATTACGCGCGCGGTAGCGAAACAGCAGCTCGGTATAACGTGCATCGCGAAACACCGGCGCATGTGTGGCGAGCAGTTGCGGCGACAGATGCCGCACCTCGCGCATCATTCGTTTGTCGGCGTCGCTCGGAAATCCTGCGTACAGCGCAAGCTCGGGGTCGGCGGCGGCATCGAATGGCGTCGCTGTCGCAAATACCTTGCGTACTTTTTCGGCAATGCCATCGGCCTCGCGCAGCATCGCCAGATGGCGCTGGCAGCGTTCGGCATCGAGCTGGATGCGCGCGAGGTCGACACCGCTCAGTGCCGACAACGGCGCGAGTGCCGGCGAGCGATTCGCATGCACGGTTTTCAGTGGAATGCGCGCGACGTCTTCGGGCAAGTCGGCGCGCGGCGTGAATACACGATCGGCAATATTCTCGGCATCGAGTTCGATCAGATCGGTCGGGTCGCTGTCGAGATCGATCACGATCACGCCATTCGGCTGGGTTGGATGCGCGCTCAGCGGCGCGATCATTGCGAGGCAGCCGCGGCTTGCCGGATAACGTGACGAGGCGTGCAGCAACGGCGTCATGTGGGTGTAGTCGAGCAGGCCGAATACTTTTTGCTTGCGCCGCAGTTCGAAAAAATAATTGAACAAACGCGGCTGACGTACCCGGATCAGGCGCGCGAGTGCGATCGTCGCATGTACGTCGGACAAGGCATCGTGTGCATTTGCATGCACGAGATGATTTGCCGCGGTCAAATCGCCGAGCCGAAAACTCGGCACACCATCGTCGCGCAGCGGCCACTGCATGCCATCCGGGCGCAGCGCGTAACACAACCGCAGCAGGTCGATGAGATCCCAGCGCGAGTTGCCGTGTTCCCATTCGCGCGCATACGGATCGTGGAAATTTCGATACAGCAAATGTCGCGTGACCTCATCGTCGAAACGCAGCGAGTTGTAGCCGACGCCACACGTGCCGGGT
This sequence comes from Pseudolysobacter sp., assembly GCA_043788685.1. GTDB lineage: Bacteria > Pseudomonadota > Gammaproteobacteria > Xanthomonadales > Rhodanobacteraceae > Pseudolysobacter. The sequence continues at coordinate 6,228 of JAYVTP010000217.1, forward strand.
TCGGCCAGCACCTCGTGAATGCGCGCGGCGAATTCGGTTTCGAGCACGCCTTCGCGCGCAGCAATTTGTGGCGTGATGCCGGTCAGCAAACAGGCCTCGGGATGCGGCAATACGTCGTGTGGCGGCTGGCAGTACAACTGCACCGGCTCGCCGACAATTTCGAGATTCAGCGTGGTGCGAATACCGGCAAATTGCGAGGGCCGATCACGACGTGGATCGGCGCCAAAGGTTTCGTAATCGTGCCAGAAAAACGTCCCTGTGCTCATGCCGGGTCTTTTGTCCGATGGGGCGTCGAGCTTAGCAGTTGCGTTGCGCCGATGCCGAGCCAGCCAGCAGATTCCGTGCCGGCATTTGCATCTGCAAATCACGCATCGGCCAGCGATTCGTTTCGGTTTGCGGCGGATGGGTCAATTATTTAGATCAGCCCTTGGGCAGTCCTTGCGCATTGCAAAAACCATCATCCCGGCGCAGGCCGGGATGATGGGAAAAGCGCTGCAAGCTGCTTAGAACGCGAAGTCGAAACGCGTGTAGTAATACGCGCCGTTCAAACCGAACGGGCAGGTTTCATAACAGCGCGTGAAACCGTACGGCACCCAATCGGTGAGCGCCTGCGGCACGGTCCAGCGATCCGGCTGCACGTTAAAAGCGTTGTTCGCGCCGACGCTTATGCTCATCTTCGGCGTGATCGAATAGCGCAGGTCCAGATCGGTCAGCCATTTGCCACGCCACGTCTGGATTTCGCCGGGTGTATACGACTGCCCTTGCACCGAACCGAAATAGTTGAAGCGCAGGCTGGCGAACCACTTGTCGTAATTCACCGAGCTCGACAACACATGGTGCAGATGCGGTTGGCCGCGTTCGATCAAGGTCACCTGAGTGGCGTCGAAGATCACGTCCGGCGACAGAATATTCGACGAGGTATTGCGCTTGGTCACACGCGTCGTGCCGTAATTGCTGGCCACGGCGAAATCGAGCTTGGCGCTGTTGTCGAGAGTGAACGTGTAATCAGCGACCAGATCGATACCTTTGGTGGAAGTATTCACCGCGTTGGTAAAGAACGCGGCCTGACCCACCGAAGGATACGGCGCCAACGCGGCGCGGATCGGGCAGCCCGCCACCGTGGCGCAGGCGGACGCATCTTCCGGTGTGACCAAGCCCGAAAACACGATGCGATTCTTGATGTCGATGCGGTAATAATCCAGCGTGACAGAGAGATTTTCGAGCGGCTTCATGACCACGCCAAAACTGGCATTTCTCGATTCTTCCTGCTTCAGCGGGGCGATGCCAAGCGCTTGTGTCACGGCACTTTGCTGGCGCGGAATCAGCGTGTCGACCAGCACGCCTTGAGTGTTGAAGGTGGTCGATATCTGGCTGTAGTTTTCCTGCTGCACGCCGGGTGCGCGGAAGCCGGTCGAGATGGTGCTGCGGATCGCAAACGCATCAGTAAAATCATAGCGGCCAGTCAGTTTTCCGGTCGTCGTATTGCCGAAGTCGGAATACTTTTCGTAACGCACCGCGCCGCCGATCAGGAGTTTGTCGGCAATGGTTTGTTCCGCATCCAGATATACGGCCTCGTTATGTCGGCCCGCATCCACTGCCGTGGCGGGCGAGAAACCCGGATAACCCTGGCTGCCCGGAGGTGCCAGGCTGCCATCGCTGGCGAGGATCGGAATATTCGGATTATTGGTTCGCCCGTACTGATACGAACCCGGCTCGCCAGCGATGATGCGGAATTCGTCACGGCGATATTCAAAGCCCGTGGCGAGATATAACGGGCTGTTGAACAGGCCCCAATTCCACGGCCCGTGGAAATCGAGATTAAAGGTGCGTTCCTTGTTTTCCAGCGATCCGGCGTAGAAATAATTCGGCGATTCGGCGTAGATGCCACCGCCGGGTTTCGGCTCGTACCAGTAACTCACGTTGATGGTATTGCCTTCGTGGTAATTGAAAGCCGAGCGACCGTAGATCAGGCTGGTGTCATATTTCCATTCGTTGTCGAATTTGCCGCGATAACCAATCGCGGCGGTCTGGTCGCGGATGGTGGTGAGGTTCTGCGGCGTGAAACCGTCGGGATAAACTGCCGCCACGGCGCGTGGATCGCCAGCCGCGCGGAAAAATCCGTGACCTTCGCCTTCGCGCTGCGATGCACCGCCGAACCAGTACAACTCGCCCGGGCCGATCGGCAGACCACCGTTCAACCACAGGTAGGCTTCTTTCACGGCGGGATCGCCGAGAAACAAGGTCTTGCGCGGTGGATTGGTATCGGCGTAATCCGGGCCGGCGCGATTGGTGGCCTCGCGGTCGTGCCACTCCAGCGTGACATTGGTGTAACCACCATCGCCGAACGCAAAACCGGTGTTCAGGCCGGCGCCGAGCACGCCGCCATCGCCTTTCGAGGTCTTGCCGCCTTCGAAGAAAACCTGGGTTTCCTTGGTCTGTTTTTTCAGCACGATATTGATCACGCCGGCAATCGCATCCGAACCGTATTGCGCGGCGGCGCCGTCACGTAGCACTTCGATGCGCTCGATCGCGGAGACTGGAATCACATTCAGATCGGTGCCAGCCGAACCCAGACCAACGGCGACATCGGTATTCACCAGCGCCTGCTGATGCTGGCGTTTGCCGTTGATCAGCACAAGTACCTGATCCGGGCCGAGTCCGCGCAACGTGGCGGGGCG
>JAYVTP010000218.1:0-3983 GCA_043788685.1 Pseudolysobacter sp.
AGCGTCGATGCTACTTTCGATCCCCATGCTAATAACTCGGTGCGTGCAATCGCTGTGCAACCGGACGGCAAGATCCTGCTCGGTGGCGATTTCGCCACCTTGAACGGCGGCGCGATTGGTAGATATCGCATTGCGCGACTCAACGCCAATGGCAGTGTCGACACTACCTTCGATCCCAATGTGAACAGCTCAGTGACCGCCCTCGCTATACAGCCGGACGGACGGATACTAATCGGTGGCTTCTTCTCCACGTTGAATGGTGGCGCAAGTGTGCGAAACAGGGTTGCGCGACTCAACGCGGACGGCAGCATCGATGCCAACTTCAATCCTAATGCTAGCGACACCGTGTGGGCACTCGCTGTACAGCCGGACGGGAAAATTCTGCTTGGTGGCAATTTTACAACATTGAACGGTACCGCGAGTGCCAGAAATAAAGTTGCGCGTCTCAACGCCGACGGCAGTGTCGACACTGCTTTCAATCCCAATGCGAACGACAGCGTGTTCTCACTCGCTGTACAGCCGGACGGCAAGATTTTGCTTGCTGGCATTTTCACCACCTTCAATGGCGGCGCGAGTATCAGAAATCGCGCTGCGCGACTCAACGCCGACGGCAGCGTCGACGCCAGCTTTGATCCCAATGTGAACGGTATTGTTTACGCGCTTGCCGTGCAACCCGACGGCAGGATCGTGCTTGGCGGAGATTTCTCGACCGTGAACGGCGGCGCGAGTGCCAGAATTCTCGGTGCGCGATTGAGTACGCAGCAGCCGGCACTGCAGTCATTGCAAGTCAACGGTGGAACGGTGATTTGGCGGAGATCGGGTGCGGGCCCTGAACTGGCACTGCCGCCGCAGCTGGAGCTTTCCTTCGATGGCAGTTTTTACGGACTGGCTGGCACTATGCAGCGCATCTCCGGCGGCTGGCAGTATTCGGGTTTGCTGCAACCTTCGGTCGGCCAGGTTTTCTACTTGCGTGCCCGCGCATCTGTCGCCGGAGGCTACGGCAATGGTTCGCAGAGCCTGATCGAGTCCGTGGGGCAATTCGTCGGCAACGACCGCATTTTCGGCGATGGCTTTGAAAGCCAACCGTGACGCATCGAAAATTCTCTATCGCGGTGCCCGGATGACACAAGATCGCTCAGTTTCAAAGTTGGCGTGCAACATTTTCATCAACGTGCCGCGAAGCTGTTGCTCTTGGATGACCGCGATGGGTCGAATGCGGCCTTTCAACTCTGATGAGCAACCGCGGGCTGATCCCACCGGCCAAAACCGTGAGCAAAATCGGGCAGAAGTAGCACTGAGCAGTAATGCTGCTTAATCGCTGCCAACGCGCGCTGAATTGGCGTTAACGCGACATCGTAAATTTCCGCATCGCGCCTGTTACGCGGCAAAGCGCAAGCGTAGACTCTGCGCACCGGCTCACTGTCGGCGTCGACCACCCACACATGGAGATACGCAATGAAATTCGCAGTAAAGACGTTTATCGCTTTCACTCTTGCCTGCACGCTGGGCGCGTCGGCGGCTTTTGCAGTTGATCCCGCACCCGCTGCCACTCCGGCTGCCAAGCAGTTGACGCCGCAGCAGCAGAAAATGAGCGATTGCGCGCAGGGCGCCAAGGCGCAGAGTCTGAAAGGACCGGAATACAAAGCCTTTATGAGCACATGCCTGAAGAAAGACAGCAATGCCACGCCGGTCGCCGCCAAGTCAGCCGCTGCCGCGACGGCTGCGGCAGCTCCAGCACCTGCCGCGACACCCGCAGTGACGCAGCAACAAAAGATGAAAACCTGCAATGCCGATCCGCAGGCCAAGACCTTGAAAGGCGATGACCGCAAGAAATTCATGAGCACGTGTCTGAGTGCTCCGGCTGCAGCGCACTAAGTTTTACGCTGCACCATGAAAAAGCCGAGCCTGTAGTGGGCTCGGCTTTTTTTGTGCCCGCCCTGGATGGCGGCCATCTAGTTTAGCGAAAACGATCTGTGGCGCTGATCAGCTCATGGACATTGCCGGGTTCAAGCGCGGAATGTCCGGCATCGGCAACGATACGCAGATCGGCTTGCGGCCACGCACGATACAGATCCCACGCACTACGCATGGGGCAAACCACGTCGTAGCGGCCCTGCACGATGACGGCCGGAATATCGCGCAATCTATTGACGTCACGCAGTAGTTGATCGTCGCATTCGAGAAAACCACCGTTGACGAAATAATGGCATTCGATACGCGCGAAGGCGAGCGCAAATTCATCACCCGCGCTCGCCGATATGTGTCCCTTGTCCTGAAACAGGTAACTCGTGCTTGCCTCCCAGATCGACCACGCTTTTGCTGCGGTCAGGCGCTGCGCTGAATCGGTACTCGTGAGCCGACGGTAATAAGCGCTCATCAAATCGCCGCGTTCGACCTGCGGAATCGGCTTGAGATATTCCTCCCACGCATCCGCGAACAGCGCACTGCAACCGTGCTGATAAAACCATTCGAGCTCCCAGCGGCGCAGCATGAAGATGCCGCGCAATACCAGCTCGGTGACACGCTCGGTATGCGTTTGCGCGTAGGCCAACGCGAGGGTCGAACCCCACGAGCCACCGAATACCTGCCAGCGCTCGATATCTAGATGTTCACGCAGGCGCTCGATATCTGCGACCAGATGCCAGGTGGTGTTGTCGGTGAGTTCCGCATGCGGCGTCGAGCGTCCGCAGCCGCGCTGGTCAAACAATACGATGCGGTAATGTTTCGGATCAAAGAAACGCCGCGCATTGCTGTTGCAACCCGCGCCCGGCCCGCCGTGCAGAAACACCACGGGCTTGCCGGCTGGGTTGCCGCACTGCTCGTAATACACGGTGTGCAGTTCGGATACCGGCAACATGCCCGCGTCATAGGCATCGATCGCGGGATACAGCGTGCGACTTTTGGAATTTTCCTGCATGGTCCACCCTTTGACGATTGCTAGATCCGCAAACCACTATTGCCGTGGCATCGTGACCAAATCGGGAATGGTAACAGCGGCATTCGCGCGGCGCACACGTGCTTGAGGAATTACTGGAGTCGCGATTGGTCGGGACGCCCGGATTTGAACCGATGCCCTTCTGCCCCCGGGTGTCTCACGTATTCGTACGTGGCTTCGACAGCCGGCGACGCTAAGCCGCAGTTCCGACGCGGTGCGCGTGCGATCAAGCTGATGCCGTTCTGCCACATCGCGGAAACCGGCAAGCCCGATGCTCGGCAAAGTCTGCTACGGGCGGGGCCCTGAGCGACGGCTCCCTTCACCGGCAATGCCCAGCGAAGCGCCTGACGGCTCCGCACCCTTTCGTGCTTTGCGTCCCGCTGCCTCCAGTTGTGTGCCGGAGTGTGGTGTCTCGCGAGTGCACGTAACAAGCTCGTCGGTGTCAAATCCAGTGCCCAGCGCGTTGGAGCAACGCAGCTCTGGCTCAAGCGCCGTTGCAATCACTCGCTCTTTGCCGTGCTGAGTCAGCGGCACAACCGTCCGGCAGCGTATCGTTACCGCTACGACATCAGGCGATCTCCAGGTTCAACGGGCACCAGACAGCGTGCGCATAGCGCTCCAGGCCCGCCTGCTCGAAGCGCCAGAGGTGAAGCCAGCCGTTGTCCAGCAGTTGCCTGACCACAATATGCTTGCTGATGACCGCTTCAATAGCAGCCTGGGAAGCGTCGATGACCACGGTCAGTCGCAGTGGCTCGTGCATCCATCGCTCGCCGTCATGGAGCGACTGGCGCGACAAACCGATCCGCAAATCGCCTCCGTTGCCTTCAAAGACGCCGAGGCTGCCACCGACCACGTTGTGCAGTAGCTTGTTGCCGCTGCCCAGCTGCTGCGGATCGCAGATGGACGCGTGGTATTGCCAATTGATCCAGTGCGTGACCAGCATGGGTGCGGTCATCAGCAGTTCCAGCACGCTGCCGTCGCCATCTTGGTTGGCGTCATAGTCGTGCAGGAAACTACGTCCGCCCAGCACCACGCCACGGCTCCTGTG
>JAYVTP010000219.1:0-3207 GCA_043788685.1 Pseudolysobacter sp.
GGCCTGATGCTGTTGCTGACGTTTGGACTTTTCGAGGTCTGGCCGGCGCGTCTGCCGACGTGGTTTGCGCGTTGGGCGTTGCAAGTGCTGGCGGTCGCATTCGCCGTGCCGCTTGCGGTGTTCGCGGCGTATTCGCTGACGACGCTCGGCCTGCAGCCGTCGTGGTGGCACGATGCGGATCGCCTGAGCGGATTCGGCGGCATGACCATGCTCGGTTTGTTGGCGGCGCCGTGGATTGTGGTCGCGGCACTGCTGCGCCAGATCCGAGGCATTGCTGCGCGGCAAGCGCTGGCCTTCGACCTCGAACGCAGCGAGTTCGAGCGGCAGGCGCTCGACGCGCGGCTGCGCCTGCTGCAAGCGCAGATTGAGCCGCATTTCCTGTTCAACACGCTGGCCAATGTGCGCGAGCTCGTCGATGTCGGATCGCCACGTGCATCCAGCGTGCTCGACAGCCTGATCGCATATCTGCGCGCCGCGGTGCCGCGCCTGCACGAACCGGCATCGACACTCGCGCAGGAACTCGATCTCGTGCGCGCCTATCTCGAAGTCATGCACATGCGCATGCCCGATCGGCTGCAATTCACGCTGCACGCCGACGATGCCGCGCTGCTGCTGTTTTGCCCGCCAATGACACTGTTGACCTTGGTCGAAAACGCGGTGCGCCATGGCATCGATCCAGCCGAAGACGGTGGCCGCGTCGAAGTTCGGGTACGTGTGCACGAAGGCCGTTGCCATGCCAGCGTGATCGATACCGGCGTCGGCCTCGCGCCAATTGGCAAGAGCCTCGGCACGGGACTGGTGAACCTTCACGAACGGCTGCAACTTGCGTTCGGCGGCGATGCGCAGGTGCGCTTGTCGGCACTCGAACCGCACGGCGTGTTTGCGGAACTGGATTTCCCCGCGATACGGAACGCGCCATGACAAATCAACGTCCGACCACGTTGATCGCCGACGACGAACCGCTGCTACGCAAGGCGCTTGCGCGCGGACTCGCGCAGGCATGGCCCGAGTTGCACGTGATCGCGCAGACGCGCAATGGCCGCGAGGCGGTCGAACAGTTCGAGGCGCTGCAGCCTGATATTTGTTTTCTCGATGTGCACATGCCGGGCGTGTCGGGCATCGAAGCCGCGCGCTTGATTGGCCGGCGCGCGCATCTGGTTTTCGTCACCGCCTACGACACTTACGCCGTGCAAGCGTTTGAACACGGCGCGCTCGACTATCTCGTCAAACCGGTCGAGTCTGCGCGCCTCACCGACACCGTCGTAAGGCTGAAGGATCGCTTGCATGCATCGCCGCCCTCGATCGACACCGATGCGCTGCTCGATCAACTCGCCGCGCGCTTGCGCAAAAACACGACGCCAGCGTCACTAAGCTGGCTGCGCGTTTCGGTCGGCCAATTACTGCGACTGGTCGCGATTCATGACATCGATTATCTGCGTTCGGACGAAAAATATACGCGTGTGGCCTGGCGCGCAGAGGATGGAAAACCGAACGAGGGTCTGATCCGCACGCCGCTGAAAGATCTGCTCGTGCAACTCGATAACACGCAGTTCGCCCAAGTGCATCGCGCCGTCATCGTCAACCTGCGCGCGATCAGCCACATCACGCGCGATGCCAACGAGACCGCCGATATTTATCTGAAAGGCCGCAGCGAAGTGCTGCCGGTGAGCCGCAGCTATCTGCACTTGTTCCGGCAGATGTAATCGATTATGACGATGCGCTGAATCACGCCGGTCGCAAAATATAGCGCTGATCATTCGCCGCAAACAACGTCAGCTCCTGCGGGAATAACTTGACGCTGCTACCTTGTTGCAGCGCAAGTCGATGCAATTCTGCTGGCGGCAATTCGGCTTCGAGAGTTTGCGCGAGTGTCGCGATTTTCAGTTCGATACGGAACACGCTACCGGCAGCGTAGATGTGACTGATCGTAGCGGCGAGGCCGGCTTCGGTCGGCACGAGCAAACGCCAGTGTTGCGGACGCACGAACGCGAGTGCTGGACCATCCGGCAAATTGCTGCTGGAATCGCTGCATAAAATTTCTTTGCCGACATGCACGGCACCATGCTCGATCCGGCATTCAAAACGATTCGCGCTGCCGATGAACTCGTAGACGAACGGCGTTGCCGGCTCATCGTAAACACGTTCCGGCGTGTCGATCTGCTCGATGCGGCCGCGGTTCATCACCACCACGCGATCGGACAATTCCAGTGCTTCTTCCTGGTCGTGGGTGACGAAGATGCTAGTGAGTTTCATCTCCTCGTGCAGATGGCGCAGCCAGCGTCGCAGCTCCTTGCGCACTTGTGCATCGAGCGCGCCGAACGGTTCGTCGAGCAACAGGATTTTCGGCTCGACCGCGAGCGCACGCGCGAGCGCGACACGCTGACGCTGACCGCCGGAAAGCTGCGCCGGAAAGCGTTTTGCGAGATCGGCAAGCTGCACTCTTTCGAGCAGTTCGGTAACGCGTCGCGTGATCTCGGCCTTGCCCGGTCGCTCGCGGCGCGGACGCACGCGCAAACCGAACGCGACGTTCTCGAACACAGTCATGTGGCGAAACAATGCGTAATGCTGAAACACCAGGCCGACGCCGCGCTCACGCACGCTGATCGCCGACAAATCGCGACCCTCGGCAAGCATGCTGCCGCTGTCCGGGAAATCCAGCCCGGCAAGGATACGCAACAACGTGGTCTTGCCCGAACCGGATGGCCCGAGCAAGGCCAGAAATTCGCCTTCGCGGATGTCCAAATCGATGCCATCGAGCGCGGTGTAGCCGCGAAAATTCTTGTGGATGCCGCGTAATTCAATGCTCATCGCGCCGGCCTCTTCGGCGGGCGATTTCGGTTTCGATCCACGCGCGGGTTCGGGCGAAATTTGCTCATGGGCAGAGCTTGCCACGGATTGTGTTGCCGTGGCGCTCCGCAGCGCGAGCACCTGCGCATCGCGACGCACTACCTGTGGCGCCAGCGCAGCACGAGCCAGCGCATCGCCGGCAAACTCGGAGATCAGTGCCTGCATCGGTTCGTTCATGAATTGCGTCTTTGTGCGGCCAGCGCGTCGCCGTACTTCCACTCCAGCAGCGTTTTCAGCGCGAGCGTAAGCAGCGCAAGCAAAGCCAGCAGGGAAGCCACGGCGAACGCGCCGACGAAGTTGTATTCGTTGTACATGATCTCGATTTGCAGTGGCATGGTATTGGTCAATCCGCGAATATGG
>JAYVTP010000220.1:0-3334 GCA_043788685.1 Pseudolysobacter sp.
GCGAGATCGGTTTGATACGCGGCGGGATCGTCGCGATAGACCTGACCGCTGGCGAGAATCACCGCCTTGCCGCTGACTTTTTCCAAGCTGCGTACAAACCCTGCTTGCGCACGTGTCTTGGCGCGATCAATCTCTTCCTGGGTCGGGCCTTCGCTCAGAAAACGCTGCCACTCTTCGGCCACGGCCTGTTCGACGCGTTTTGCATCGACGCCGGTTTTCACGTCCACTTCGAGCTCGAACTTGCTCGCCAGCGTGAAAGGTGAAATGCCGACGCTGACATCGTCGGCGAGCTTGTCCTGATACACCAGCCGGTTATACAAACGCGAAGTTTTGCCGCCGCCGAGCACGGTCGCGGCGAGGTTGAGCAACGGTTGTTGCGCATCGCCGGACGGTGGCGCATTCCACTCGCGCACGATGCGCGTTTGCGCCACCTGATCGACCATCTCGCCGCGTGTTGACGTGGTGCGCGCAGCGATCCACGGCTGCTGCCGCGCCACGGGAGGCCCGGCGGGAATATCGCCGAAATATTTCTGCATTTTTTCTTTCGCCAGTGCCGGCGTGATGTCACCGGCCAGCACGATCGTGGTGTTGGCCGCGCCGTAATAATCCTTGAACCATTGCTTGACGTCGGCCAGCGAGGCGGCATTCAGATCCTGCATCGAGCCGATCGTGTCGTGGTGATACGGATGATTGGCCGGGAACGCATTCGCCTGGATATTTTCATCGACGCGACCATACGGCTGGTTTTCATCCTGGCGTTTTTCGTTCTGCACCACGCCGCGCTGCTTGTCGAGTTCGGGCTTGCCGATGGCGTTGAGCAGATGACCCATGCGATCCGATTCCATCCACAACGCCATGTCGAGCGCGGTAGTCGGCACGGTCTCATAATAATTGGTGCGATCATTCGCGGTAGTACCGTTCATGTCGGTCGCGCCGACTTGCTCGAACGGGCGGAAATAGCTTTCCTTGTGATTTTCCGAACCCTCGAACATCAGATGTTCGTACAGATGCGCGAAGCCGGTCTTGTGCGTTGGCTCATCCGCCGAGCCGACGTGATACCACACCGAAACTGCCACCACCGGCGCCTTGTGATCCTCGTGCACAATCACCGTCAGCCCGTTCGAGAGCAGGAATTTCTCGAACGGAATGTTGACATCGCTGCTCGACTCGGCCTGCGCGCCGACTACGAAAAACGTAGCGAGCAGCGCGCCGACAGAAAACCACGGGCTGAGTTTGGACATAGGTGTTTCCTTGGAATTATTGCGGAGAAAGGCAAGGCTAGCGGCGCGAACCGTCGCATGCAAGGCGCGAAAGTCCTGCATGCGGCATTCGTCATGGCCCGATAATGGCTAGCCTACTGAGCGTATCGCGGCGCAGAAGTTCATTTTGATGCCGACCTCAGCGCGGTCGACCAGCCGCCTGCAGATGTGCCGTTTCGGCATGCCGGCGTGCCTTGTTGAGCGCCTTGTGCCACAGCAGGTTCTTGGCCGCTTCGTCCTCGATACCGGTATCCGGCAAGTGCTGAAACGGGATACGCATCGGTGCGGCGGCGAGCGCCAGTTGCATGCCGCCGAAATACACCTTGTTGCCGCCGTAGCGTTTATTGATCGTATCGATCACGCGGTTCAGCGCAACGGCCTCGCGATCTTGCGCGAACAGCGAATCGGTGCATTGCGCACGCGGCACCAGACGTTGCAAACTCACCGCGACCGACAGCGGCTTTGGCCCGTTTGTGTCGAGCGCGCGGCGCCGTGTCACCGCGTCGATGCGCTGCAATCCGGCGGACAACAAATGCAGCATCGCGCGGCTGTCGTCGCTCGGCGCAAATTCCACATCCAGCTGCCAAGTCGTAGTGCCGCCGAGATACTTGATGCGCGCGCTCATCGCCCCGGCCAGGTAGTTTTCGTGACGTAGCCGCATCGCCGCTTTCAGCAACAGTTTTTTCATCACCGCCGTGGCTGCTTGCGGCTCGCGCAGTTCCGGTGCCAGCACATGCGAATGGCCGACCGAACTGCGTTGCGTTGCGCGTTGCGGCAGCCAGTCGCCGCGCAACATCGCAAACACGCGCTCGCCTTCGATACCGCCCCACACCAGCCGCAATAATTGTTTATCGGCGGCGCAGAGTTGCGTGACGGTATGAATGCCGCGTGCGTGCAAACGATGCTCCATCGACGAGCCGATGCCACATAAGTCGCGCAGTTCGAGGCGGTGCAGCGCGTGCGGCAAATCGCCGAGTTCGAGCACGGTCAGGCCGTGCGGTTTCTGCATGTCCGAGGCGGTTTTCGCGAGATAGGCATTCGGCGCGATACCGACCGAAACGCCGAGTGCTTCGCCGACGCCGAACACCGCAGCACGCACGCGTTCGGCAATCGCGATGGCATTCTCGCGTTGACGTTCGCGCCCGATCAATTCGCCGGACATTTCGTCGATCGAGCCGACATGATCGATGGGCAAACACGTCTCGATCGCAGCGCGCAGCCGCTGATGGTAGTTCACGTAAACCCGCGGTCGTGCTACCACAAAGCGGATGCCCGGACATAACTGGCGCGCATCCGAAACGCGCGTGCCGGTGCGCACGCCATGAAGCTTGGCCTCGCTGCTGGCGGCGATGCAGCATGTGGTTTCGGCGCGCACCGGCACCACGCCGATCGGACAGCCGCGCAGCTCGGGATGCTCCTGCTGCTCGACCGAGGCGAAGTAGGAGTTGAAATCGACGAACAAGGTGCGCAAAGTCATGGCGGCGCGTGGCGGCATGGTTGGCAGGCCATTGTGCAACAACGCCGTCTCAGTGCGCGCGACACACCGTAGAACCAGTGCTGGCGCGACCAATGGCTTTGGTGCGCCAGCGTTGGCAGCGTCAGCTCATTGCCAGCCGTTCGAAAAAATTCGATCAACCGTAATTACCCGTGCGCTGCTTTGAATCACCTGTTGTGACGAGTCGCCGAATGACGATGCGGCGGTAGCGTAGCTGGTGGCGGTGATGTTGAAATAGTTGTCGATGCGAATCGGTGCGGAGGCGGTGATCTGCCAGCCGCCGGCGGTGCGCTGCATCGTGCCGATGGTGCCGACGACGGCGAGCCCGCCGCTCGGGTGATACGAATACTTGAGCACGGGCGGCACGGTGAGCTCGGGCGAGCTGCCGCCGCGCAGCCAGGTAAATACCGTGCCGTTGGCGTTGACGGTCAGCGATTGGGTTGCCGCATCCGGCAGGATCTTGCGCGTGATCTTGTTGTAGCTGTGCCCGCCAGCCGAATTGAAGCTGCCGGCGAGCAGCAGCCGTCCGTCGGTTTGCAGGTTCATGCCACTTGGCGTGCCGGCGACGCCGTCGTCATAG
>JAYVTP010000221.1:0-11896 GCA_043788685.1 Pseudolysobacter sp.
CTGGGTTTCGATTCCAGGGAGGAAGCGTTGGCAGTCAATGCGGGTACCTTGTATTTCTCGCAAGCCGATCGACAGGCATATCTGGACGAGCTGCGCGCCAAAGGTTCGGTAAACAGTTTCGTGGCAAGGTTCCGGCGCAAGGATGGCCGCGAAGTCTGGGGCATGGAAACGGTAAACGTGTTGCGCGAGGGGCCTGGAAATCTGGAAATATTCCAAGGCACGCTCGTCGACTTCACGGATCGCCGGCGAGTCGAAGAAGCGCTGAAGCTGAGCGAGTCGAGGCTGGAGGAAGCGCAGCGCTTGGCGCGCCTCGGCAGTTGGAACTGGGATCGGGCTACGCGGTCATTGATGTGGTCGGACGAGCTGTGTCGCATCGGTGGGGTTGAACCAGGCCTGCATCCGCGAAGCTTCGACGAGTTTCTCGACAGCATCCATCCCGATGACCGTGCCGGTGTACAGGCGCTCATGTCGCGGGCGCTTTGCGACCGAAAATCGTTCAACCATGAAATGCGAATTGTGCGTCCCGGCGGCGAAGCGCGGATAATTTTTGGCCAGGCCGAAGTGCTGGTCGACGCGCGGGGCCGGGTCACGGGCATGGCGGGTGCGTGCCAGGACATCACCATCCGCAAGCGAGCCGAACTGCTGGAGCGCGACCGCAGCCAGGTGTTGGAACTGGTTGCGCAAAACGAGCCGCTGCCGCTCATCCTGGAATTCATTGGCACGTTGCTTGAGGACCAACGCCCCGAGCTGATGGCCTGCGTGCACCTGGTTAGTGATGGCCGACTGTTTTCGGGCGGCCGTGGCGCCGCATCCGCGGTTGACATGGACGAGATAGAGGGACTGTTGGCCGAGCCAGGGAACGGGTCTTTCGCCGAGTCCGCTGCTTCCGCGAAACCTGTCCTTGCCACCGACACGCTGGTGCATTCCAGTTGGCGCGAGTTGCGCGGGTGGGCGCAGCGCCAGGGGATTCGATTCTGGTGGTCCTACCCGGTGCGCTCTGCCAGCGGCAACGTCATTGGAACTGTCAGCCTTTTCGGCACCCAACCCAGGGAACCGAGCCCAGCGGACTTGCTACTGCTCGAATCGACATCGCGCCTTGCAGCCGTCGCCATCGAGCACCGGCAGCTTGCCGACCAGTTGTCGCACCAAGCTCAACACGACGCGTTGACGGGCCTTCCCAACCGCTTGCTGTTCCAGGACCGGCTCAGCCAGGCACTCGCCCTGGCAAGGCGGCACCAGCAGCAGGTGGCTGTGTTTTACATGGACATGGATCGGTTCAAGCAAATCAACGATAGCCTGGGACATTCCTCGGGCGACGCATTGCTCCGGCTCGCCGCCATCCGGCTCAACGATTGCCTGCGCGGAAGCGATACGCTCGCGCGCCTGGGTGGAGACGAGTTCACGGTGGTGCTGACCGAGCTCACGGATGCCCGGTACGCGACAAGGGTCGCCAGCAAACTGGTCGAGGCCATGCGCATTCCCTTCGAAGTGGATGGCCGCGAATTGTTTGTCAGCGTCTCACTGGGCATCAGCATCTATCCGCAGGATGGCCTGGATGGCGAAACACTGATGGCCAATGCCGACGTTGCCATGTACCGGGCCAAGGAAGCGGGGCGCGATAATTTCCAATGGTTCGCGGCGGAGATGAACACCCTGGCACGGGAACGGATGGCGTTGGACAGCCAGCTTCGGCGGGCGATGGAATTGGGGCAGCTCAGCCTCTACTACCAGCCCCAGTGCGCCGCCTCCGGAGAGATCCTGGCGCTTGAGGCACTCATGCGCTGGCAGCACCCGACCCTCGGCATGGTGCCGCCATCGCGCTTCATACCGCTGGCCGAAGACAGCGGACTGATCGTGCAGATGGGCGAATGGGCGCTGCGGCAGGCCTGCGCGCAGGCCGCGGCCTGGCGCAGCTCGGGCTTTGGGTCGCTGCGGATATCGGTGAACGTATCGGCCGTGCAATTCAGGCGCGCGGATTGGGTTGACACCGTGCGTCGGGCGCTGAAGGATTCGCAGCTTGAGCCATCGGCCCTGGAGTTGGAGATTACAGAGAGCCTGCTCTTGCAGAATGTCAAGGAGACCTCGTCCAATCTGTTCGACCTGCGCGAACTGGGCGTGGGCGTAGCCATTGACGACTTTGGTACCGGCTATTCCTCGCTCAGTTATCTTCACAAGCTGCCCGTCACCACCCTGAAGATCGACCAGTCCTTCGTTCGCGAGATCGGCTTGCAGGCGGCCGAGGGACACGAAGAGGCACCGATCATCCGTACAATCATCGCTTTGGCGCACAACCTCGGCATGGCGGTCGTGGCCGAGGGCGTCGAGACGGAAACCCAGCGCAGCCTGCTGATTGAACTGGGTTGCGAAAGCCTGCAAGGGTATTTGCTTCATGCGCCACTCGATGCCTTGGGAATCGAGGCGCTGTTGCTGGCCACAAGGAAAGATTTGAAGTGCTCCTGATGATCGACAACTACGACAGCTTCACCTACAACCTCGTGCAGTATTTCGGCGAGCTCGGTGAAGAGGTGCATGTAGTGCGCAATGACGAGCTTTCGCTGGAGCAGATCGATGCGCTGGCGCCGAAATTTGTCGTGATTTCGCCGGGGCCGTGCACGCCGAACGAAGCGGGGGTTTCGCTCGCGCTGATCGAGCGGCTCGGTGGCAAGGTGCCGCTGCTCGGCGTGTGCCTTGGGCACCAGAGTATCGGTCAGGCATTCGGCGGCCAGGTGATCCGCGCCAAGACCATCATGCACGGCAAGACCTCGATGATTCACCACACGGGTCGAGGCGTTTTCGCCGGGTTGCCGACGCCGTTCGAGGCCACGCGTTATCACTCGCTGGTCGTGGAAAGTTCGAGTCTGCCGGATGAGCTCGAAGTCACCGCGTGGACGCAGAACGACGATGGCACGCGAGATGAAATCATGGGCCTGCGCCATCGTTTGCTGAATGTCGAAGGCGTGCAGTTTCATCCCGAATCGATTCTCACGCAGCACGGCCACGCCATGCTGAAAAATTTTCTCGACAGTTGATAAAGACATGCCGATGACTCCGCAGGAAGCCTTGCAACGCGTAATCGATCATCGCGAAATTTTTCACGACGAGATGATCGACGTGATGCGCCAGATCATGCACGGCGACGTGTCGCCGGTGATGATTGCGGCGATCCTGACCGGCTTGCGTGTGAAGAAAGAAACCGTCGGCGAAATCGCCGCTGCGGCGAGCGTGATGCGTGATCTCGCGCATCGTGTGGACGTGGCCGATCAAACCCATTTTGTCGATATCGTCGGCACTGGTGGCGACAGCGCCGGTAGCTTCAATATTTCGACTGCAGCGATGTTTGTCGCGGCGGCGGCCGGTGCGCGTGTGGCGAAACATGGCAATCGCAGCGTGTCGTCGAAATCCGGCAGCGCCGATGTGCTCGAAGCGTTCGGTGCGCAGATTCATCTCACGCCGGCGCAGGTCGGCGAATGCCTGGCCGAAACTGGCATCGGCTTCATGTTCGCGCCGAATCATCATCCGGCGATGAAGGCGGTATCCGCGGTGCGGCGCGAGATGGGCGTGCGCACGATTTTCAATATCCTCGGGCCGCTGACCAATCCCGCCGGTGCGCAGAATATCCTGATGGGCGTGTTCCATTCTGATCTGGTTGGTATCCAGGTGCGCGTGTTGGAACGTCTCGGCGCGGGTCACGCGCTGGTGGTGTGGGGCAAGGATGGCATGGACGAAATTTCGCTCGGCGCGGCGACTCTGATCGGCGAGCTGAAAGATGGTGTGGTGCACGAATACGAAATCCACCCCGAAGAATTCGGCTTTGCAATGGCGTCGAGTCGCGGCCTGCGCGTGAACGATTCACACGAATCGAAAACGCGCGTACTCGAAGTGCTCGACAATATTCCCGGCGCCGCGCGCGAGATCGTGATCCTCAATGCCGGCGCGGCGTTGTACGCGGCTGACGTCGCCGATTCGATCACGAGTGGCATCGCGCTGGCGCGCGAAGTGATCGAGAGCGGTGCGGCGCGCGCCAAACTCGATCAGTTTTGTGCGGCCACGCAGCGGCTGGCAACCTCGGTTGCGACGAGCACGTCAGCGTGAGCGATATTCTGCAGCGCATCCTCGCGCGCAAGGTCGAGGAGATCCACGCGCGTGCGACAAACGTTTCGCTCAGCGAATTGGCGAAACGTGCGGCGAGCGCATCGGCGCCGCGCGGATTCGTGCGCGCGATCCAGGCACGAATCGCGCGCGGTGATGCGGCGGTGATTGCCGAGGTAAAAAAAGCCAGCCCGAGCAAGGGCGTGATCCGCGCGGATTTCGATCCGGCGGCGATCGCGCGCAGTTACGAACTCGGCGGCGCGGCGTGCCTTTCGGTGCTGACCGATATCGACTTTTTCCAGGGCGCCGATGCGTATTTGCAGCAGGCGCGCGCGGCGTGTGCGTTGCCGGTGCTGCGCAAGGATTTCACGATCGATGCGTATCAGGTGTACGAAGCGCGTGCGCTCGGTGCGGATTGCATTTTGTTGATCGTCGCCGCGCTCGATAATGCTGCATTGCGCGAACTCACCTTGCTGGCCCACGAACTCGGCATGGATGTCCTGGTGGAAGCGCACGATGCCGCCGAACTCGAGCGCGCGATAAAAACCGGCGCGACCTTGATCGGCATCAACAATCGCAGCCTGCGCACGTTCGAAACCTCGCTCGATATCACGCTGAGCCTGCGCGCTCAGGTTCCGGCCGAGCGTATTCTTGTCACCGAAAGTGGCATTCACAGTGCCGCCGATGTGACACGTATGCGCGCCGCCGGGGTGCAGGCGTTTCTGGTCGGCGAAGCGTTTATGCGCGCGGTTGATCCTGGTGTGGCATTGCAGGAATTGTTCTTCGCCGCATGACGCGCGTGGTGCTGTTCGATTTCGACGAAACCCTGCTGCGTTTCGATTCGGTCGGCAATTTCCTGCGCCAGCGCATCGGTCGCAGCGGCTGGCGAATGTCGATCATGCTGCTGCTCACGCCGATCCTGTTGCCGCTCGTGTTGATTCGCGCCGCACGCTGGCGCGGCGCGGGGGTTTTTCTGTGGCTCGCGACGGTCGGCATGTCAGCGCAGCAACTGCTGCAAGCCTGCGAAAATTACGCGCAGCGATGTCTGCAGGCCGGCGGCCGTTGGCGCGCGAACGCGGATGGCATCGCGTGTTTGCAAACGCATCTCGCGCAGGGAGATCGGGTTGTGATCGTCACTGGTGCGATCACCGAACTGGTCGCGAGCTTGTGTCGTGCGTATTCGATTCCCGCGAAGGAAATCGTCGGTTCCAGCTTGCGCCCATTCGCTGGCGGTTGGGTCGGCGATCGGCATTGTTACGCCGAGAACAAGGTGACGATGCTGGCCGAGATCGGCATCCACGCGCCGTGGCAAATCGTCTACACCGACAGCGATGCCGACCTGCCGTTATTGCGCGGCGCCGAGCAGCGTTTCCTGATCAATCCGAAACCGTACAAGCACGATCGCATCCGCGCCGAGCTCGGCGACAGCGTGCAGGTTTTGCGCTGGAACTAGCGCCGCGCATCAAGCCACGGCACCGGAGTTTTCGTGCTGCGATTTGCTCAACGCGTGCCGAGCAGCACGATGGTTTTGCCTTTCGCGGTAATCATGCCTTGTTCTTCGAGTTGCTTGAGTACGCGTCCGACCATCTCGCGTGAGCAACCGACGATACGACTGATTTCCTGCCGCGAAATACGCAACTGCGTACCCGAGGGATGTGTCATTGCATCGGGTTCTTCGCACAGGTCGAGCAGGGTTTTTGCAACACGATTGGTGACATCCATGAACGCCAGGCGGCTGACCTTGCGGCTGGTCTGCAGCACGCGGTTGGTCAGTTGTGCGCCGATCGCGAACAGGATTTTCGGACACTCCTCGCGCAGCGGACCTTCGAACAACTGGAACAGACGTTCGTAACTGATTTCCGCCAGATCGCAGGCGTTGCGGGTACGCACCATCACCTCACGGCGCGGCACTTCGACGAACAGGCCCATCTCGCCGATGAACTCGCCACGATTCAGATACGCTAGGATCAACTCGCGGCCCTGATCGTCTTCCGAGGAGACGGTGAGAGAACCATCGATGATGTAATACAGGATATGCGCCGAGTCGCCCGGGCGAATGATCAGGGTTTTGTTCGGGTAACGGCGGCGATGGCAGAACGACAGGAAACGTTCCATGTCGTTGCCTTCGGCGGTCAGGAAAGCGGGCGCCTGAACGCGATTCATGTTCTGGTGCAGCGTATACCGCATGTCTGCCATAGATCGTCCTGGTTGGATGATGTGCGGATTCCGCGTACACGGGCAGCCGTTCAACGCGCTGCCCCGCCCCCACTGGCGGAGCCGCATTCTAACCAACAAAAAATGCATTGCGCCATCGCTGTGACGTCACTGTGTTCGCCCGGCGCGAAAGATTGTAGTTTTCACGTCACATGACTTGCCCCATAATCCGCGTCCGTCTCCACCGATCAATGTGAGGTATCTGCGGTGGTCAAACCACTTCCCCGTTTGCGTTTGCAGGGTTTCAACAACCTGACCAAGGCGCTGAGCTTCAATATTTACGACTTGTGCTACGCGGTGACTCCCGAGCAGCGCGATCGCTATATCGACTATATCGACGAGGCGTACAACGCCGAACGCCTGACCCAAATCCTCACGGATGTGGCGGATATCATCGGCGCGAATATCCTCAATGTCGCGCGCCAGGATTACGATCCGCAGGGCGCGAGCGTGACTATCCTGATTTCCGAGGAGCCGGTGATCGACAAGCGCGATGCCGGTCGCGATGCGATCAGCGACGCGATGCGCGAGCATCACGAGTCCAATGGTGACGCCGGCGATGCCAGCGTGGTGGCGCATCTGGATAAAAGCCACATCACCGTGCACACCTATCCCGAGAGCCATCCGTTCAACGGCATCTCGACGTTCCGTGCGGATATCGACGTGGCTACCTGCGGAGTGATTTCACCGCTGAAGGCGCTGAACTACCTGATCGATAGTTTCGAATCGGATATCGTGATCGCGGATTATCGCGTGCGCGGATTCACGCGTGACGTGAAAGGCAAAAAACACTTCATCGATCACCGCATCAACTCGATCCAGGAATATCTGGCTAAGCACATTCGTACCAAATACGAAATGTTCGACGTCAATGTGTATCAGGAAAATATCTTTCACACCAAGATGCACATCAAGGACTTCGATCTCGATACGTATCTGTTCGAGGCAAATGCCAGCGACCTGTCATTCAAGGAACGCCAGCGCATCGAAACCCAGCTCAAACGCGAAGTCGAAGAGCTGTTTCATGGTCGCAATCTGACCTGATTCCGCGGCATCTTCTTTTTTGCTCGTCATCCCAGCCTGCGCTGGGATGACGGCTGCCACAGAGGTTTCGCTTTTCGGTGGATCCGCGCTATTCATATTCGATAAGCGACGGCTTTCATCGCTGCGGCCGCGAGGCGCATCACGCTGGGAATCGGTGTCGGCAATTCGCGCGCGCCGGCGTTCTTTGCAGCTAGTCCGTGCGCGGCTTCGTCGCTTTGCATCTGCGCCACGATCGCGCGGCTGCGCGTGTCTTGCGCCGGCAATACTTTCAGATGCTCACCGAGGTGCGCTTCGACCTGCCGTTCGGTTTCCACGACAAATCCCAGGCTGACCCGATCGCCGATCAATCCGGCCATCGCGCCCAACGCAAAACTGCCGGCGTACCACAGCGGATTGAGCAGGCTCGGGCGGCTCGCAAGTTCGTTCAGACGTTCACCGCACCACGCCAGATGATCGGTTTCTTCGGCCGCCGCAGCGAGCAGATGCGAGCGGATATGCACATCGCGCGCGGTCGCGGCCTGGCCGAAATACAGGGCTTGCGCGCAGACCTCGCCGGTGTGATTGATACGCATCAAGCCGGCGGCGTGCTGTTGTTCCGTCGCACTGAGTTCAACTTGCGGCAAAGCGGCTGCGGGCGATACCCGCGTTGCTTCAGGTTTGGCACCCAGCGATGTCGCTAGCGCACGTTCGGTTTCGACGATAAGACGATCGAGGCGTGAAAGATGACGTTTCAGCATGGCGTGTTCGCGAGTGTGTGATCAACCTTCAATGTAGGAGCGTCGCGCTGCGCAATCAAGCCTGCGCCGGATTTTTAAAACATCGAGTTTCAAACATCGAGTTGTTGCGCCAGCAAGCTCAGCGGATGCCGTGCCGGCAGCGTTTCACCGTGCTGGCGCAGGCCGTTGCCGAGAAAAATGCGACAGCCGATATTGCTCGTGAGCAAGACATCGGGCGTGAGCGCCAATGTCTGTTGCAATTTTTCGCGGCGCAGCGGCCCGGCGATCTGCGGCTGTTCGAGAAAATAACTGCCAGCGGCGCCACAACAGCGCGGCTCGCTCGGCAGCGGCATTATCCGCAGCGCCGGAATGCGTGCAAGCAGGGCGCCGATCGCGGCCTGTCCCTTGGCCACATTCGCCTGCGTGCATGGCGTATGCAGCGCGGCGATCTGCGGTAACGGTTTGAATTGCAGGCGATCAAGTTCCGCATCGCTTGCAATGAACTCGTGGATTTCGCGCACGCGCACCTTGCTATCGGCGAATACCGAATCGCGCAAACTACCGAAACATCCCGACGCCGAAACCAGCACGGTGTCGACGTGGCTATCGAGAAACGCTTGTCGCGTCGCCGATGCATCGCTCGGCAAACCCGCATGCCGCGCCAGCGCGCCGCAACAATCCTGCGCGCGTGGCATGACAATCTCGTAACCTAGCGCGGTAAGCAGGGTGATGCTTGCCGCGTGCGTGTCCTGATCAAGCGCCGAAGCCACGCAACCGAGAAACAGGCCGATGCGCCCGCGCGATTGCAATGTCGGCGTTACGATCTCGGGCCACCTGCGCGGTGCAGGCAGCGGCGGCAATTCATGCACGAATGCGGACATCCCGACACGCTTGAAAAACGCCTGGCCCAGCCGACTGCGCAGCACCGCGAGAACGCCCGGAATACGTCCGAGCCGCAGCGCAAAATTCAGCCTGCTGCGATGTGCGAGGGTTGTCAGCAACCACCGCCGAGCCCAGCTCAGCGGCTGGATTTCGCGCTGCAATTTGCGTGTCGCAACCAGCAGCTCGGCGTAATCCACGTCTGACGGACACGCATTTTCGCAACTCATGCAGCCCAGACAATGATCGAGGTGGCCAAGCAAGGTGGGCGTCGGCGCCAGCTCACCCGATGCCAAGCCTCGCGCCAGCGCGATGCGACCGCGCGGCGATTCATTCTCCTGCCGCCCGATCCGATAAGTGGGGCATTGCGGGATGCACAGGCCACACATCACACACTGATCGGCCAGTTGCAGAATGTGCTGACGCAGACCGCTGGCGATTTTTGTTTCAGGAGTAGAGGCAAGGGCCATGACTCATGCTATCATTGTCGGCCAACTCGTTAGCGCCGGATCGCGGGTCTGTACTTGCATGGCCTCGCGGCTTGCATTATTCTGTCGCGCTCTTTGATCTACGCCCCACGGCCATAAGGTTCCACCATGAAAAGCAGCACGATCAGCGCCAAGCCGGAGTCCGTGCAGCGCGACTGGTACATCGTCGACGCCACCGACAAGACGCTAGGCCGTCTTGCCACGGAGCTTGCGCGCCGTTTGCGCGGCAAGCACAAGCCGGTCTACACCCCGCACGTCGATACCGGCGATTATCTCGTCGTCGTCAACGCGGAAAAGATTGCCGTCACCGGCAAGAAGATGGACGACAAGATCTATCATCATGTCACCGGCTATATCGGCAACATCAAGTCGATCGCACTGAAGGATTTGCTGGTCAAACATCCTGAGCGCGTGATCGAAATCGCGGTCAAGGGCATGCTGCCAAAAAACCCGCTGGGCCGCGCAATGTATCGCAAGCTCAAGGTCTACAAAGGCCCCGACCATCCGCATATCGCCCAGCAGCCGCAGGCGCTGGAAATCGCTTAATCGGCAGGAATCAAGATGGCTATTACACAGAATAATTACGGCACCGGCCGTCGCAAGTCCGCCGCCGCACGCGTGTTCCTGCGTCCGGGCAATGGCGCGATCATCGTCAACGGCTTGCCGCTGGATCAGTTTTTCGGTCGCGAAACGGCACGCATGATCGTGCGTCAGCCGCTGGAGCTGACCAAGCTCGGCGAAAAGTTCGACATCCTCGCCACGGTGGAAGGCGGCGGCAATTCCGGCCAAGCCGGTGCGATCCGTCTCGGTCTGTCGCGTGCGCTGGTCGAATACGATGAAACGCTGAAATCTCCGCTGCGCAAAGCCGGCTTCATGACCCGCGATGCACGCGAAGTCGAGCGCAAGAAGGTCGGCCTGCACAAAGCGCGTCGCGCCACGCAGTTCTCGAAGCGCTAAACCCCGTTCGACCTCTGTTTTTGGGGGATCGTCCAATGGTAGGACTACGGTCTCTGACACCGTCAATCTAGGTTCGAATCCTAGTCCCCCAGCCATCTCATTAAAGCCCTTGATTTTCAAGGGCTTTTTTGTTTTTGGAGATTGCGGCGCTTGGACACCGGCTTGGACACTTGCCGATGCGCTTGCCCCACCATTTGGTCCGGTCCTCGACCGGGATGCTCCATTTCCGCATGAAAGTGCCGAGCGATATGCAGGCGGCGTTGGGCGTGCGCGTCATCAAACGAAGTTTGCGCACGCGCAGTTTGGTGGAGGCGCGGGCCGCCGCGTACGCGTGGTCGCTGGAGTATGCTCGGACCTTTGCCCTGCATCGAGGAGCCCCTATGCCACTGCCGCCGGACTTTCTCGCGGACGTGTTGAGCCGCGTTGAGGCGGGTCACGTTCGGCGCTTCGAAGTGGAGCGCGATCCGATGTCGGGCATGGTCACGCGGGTGCATACCGACGGCACCGCTCGGGACAATGCGGATGCCCTGACGGCTTTGGGGATGATGCTGCCGACCCACAGCCGCGTGGTTCCCTCCGAGCCGCCGGCCCCGCTCGCGGTTCCGTCCGTTCCGGGGCCCACGCTCGCCGAAGCCGTGGAGACGTTTCAAACGACCCAGGGTGCCGAGGCGAAGGGAAACACCTTTCGGCAGCGGGCCCGCGCGTTCGACTCGTTCATCGCCAAAATCGGCGCGTCGACGCCCGTCAACGCCATCACTCGGCCCATGGCGAGCGAATGGGCCAAGGATTTTTTACGCCATGGGCTCTCCAAGAGCTACACCGCCAACAACGTGTCGCACGTCGCCCAGGTGTTTCACATGCTGGTCAACGACGGCTGCCTCCAGGAAAACCCGGTGGTCGGGTTGGTCGTCATGAAGGCGGCGGAGAAGCAGGCCCGGCGAAATGCGGGAAACCAGTGGGAGCCGTTCGAGCAAGATGCCTTGAAGCGAATCTTCGACCCGGCAAATTTGGTGGGCGCGAAGAGGGACCACGTTCGGTGGGGGGCCGTCATGGGCCTGTACACCGGTGCCCGAGTGGGGGAGATCGCGCAGATCTTCTTGCGGGATTTCGAGGTGCACGAAGGGACGCCGTGCGTGCGGCTGACGAACGACAGCGACGGGCAAACCTTGAAGACCGAACAGAGCCGGCGCTTGGTGCCGCTCCATCCCGACCTGATCTGCCTCGGGCTGTGGAACCGGGTGGAACGCTTGCGCGCCGCGGGAGAAGAGCGGTGGTTTCCCGACATGCGCATCGACAGTCGGGCGGGCACCGGTAACGCGATCAGCAAAGGGTTTTCGTACTACATCGACAAGGGGCTGGGCCTCCAGCCGCGGCGAGCGAAGGGCACGATTGGATTCCACTCGTTGCGGAAAGAAGCGTTCCATGACCGCGTTATCCCAACAGTTGCCTTTGCGACTCATACTGCTGAGCAGTCCGTGATCGGCCAGCAACTGGCGATGAAGTGCACTG
>JAYVTP010000222.1:0-1836 GCA_043788685.1 Pseudolysobacter sp.
GCCGAGCGCTACGTTCAATGTCAGCGCGGTATGCGCCATCTCGCCCGTGTGCTGCACCACGGGCTGGCTCGGAATGATCGCGCCGACACGCACGAATAACGGCAGGCGATCAATCGGCGCATCGATTTTAACGGTGCTGCCGCCTGCGTAATATTGCCCGGTCCACCAATTGCGCCAGGCGTCGCCCTGCGGAAAATAAACCTCTCGCTGGATGTCGCCGGCGTGCAACACCGGCGCGACCAGCAAGTCGCGGCCGAGCAGATATTGATCGTCGAGCAAATACGTTTTCACATCATGCGGATAAGCGAACCACAGCGGTCGCAATAGCGCCGCGCCACTCGCCGCGTTCTGCGCAAACAGGGTGTAGAGATACGGCAACAATCGATAACGCAGCTCGATGGTAGCGCGATTGATGCGTTCAAATTCCTCGCCATACGACCACGGCTCGCGATCGTTCGAGCCGATCTCGGCGTGCGTGCGCAGAAACGGCGTCAAGGCGGCGGCCTGTAACCACCGCGCATACAATTCTGCCGACGGTGATCCGACAAAACCACCGACATCGGCGCCGATAAACGGCACGCCGGAAATGGACAGATTGGTCAGCATCGGAATGGTCAAGGCCAGATGCTCCCACGACGCCACGTTGTCGCCAGTCCACACTGCGGCATAACGTTGCACACCAGCGTAACCGGCGCGGGTCAATACCAGTGGGCGATGCTGCGGCTGCAACGCGCGCAAACCCTCGAAGGTGGCGCGCGCCATCTGCATGCCATAGACGTTGTGATAACGCGCGTGATCTCCCGGCTGACCATCCCCGGCATGCTGCGCATCCAGCGGAAAGGTTTTGCCAGCATCGTGCGCGAGGATCGGCTGGTTCGAGTCTGGCGCCGGAAATGTGGCCGGCTCATTCATGTCGTTCCAGAAACCATCAACGCCTTGCTGCAGCGGTTTTGCATACCAGCCGCCCCACCATTGCCGCGCCTGCGGATCGGTGAAATCCGGGAATGCGCACTGCCCGGGCCAGACCGTGGCATGCAGCTCTTCACCGGCTGCATCGCGCGTGAAAACATTCTGCTCTCGACCGCTGCGATAGACCGGATATAGATCGTCGCGCTTGACGCCGGGATCAACAATCGTGACCGCATGGAAACCCGCATCGTGCAATTCGCGCAGCATTTTTTCCGGCGCCGGGAAGTCACGCTCCGACCACGTAAAGACACGAAAGCCCTGCATGTAATCGATGTCGAGATAAATCACATCGGCCGGAATTTTCTTTGCTCGAAAAGTGCGCGCGACTTCCTCGACGCGCGCTTGCGGCGTGTACGAATAACGCGACTGCTGATATCCCAGCGCCCACAGCGGTGGCAACTCGCCGCGCCCGGTCAGCTCGCTATAGTCGCGCAGCACGTTGGCCGGGCTGCGTTCGGCGCCACCGGAGAAAACGTAATAATTCAATTCACCGCCGCCAGCGCCAAAGCTGTAGCGCGCGGGATCGGTCTTGCCCATATCGAAATAACTGCGCCAGGTATTATCGAAAAAAACGCCGTAGCTTTTGCCGTCACGCAACGCCACAAAAAGAGGAATGTCCTGATACAGCGGATCGAGTCCGGGAGCGTAACGTGGGGTATCGCTGTTCCACATCGTCATGTACTGCTGATGCCGCGACAGCGGTAAAGATTTTTCGCCGAAGCCGTAATACAACTCCGCCGCCGCGCGTAACTTTGATGTTTCCACAGCGCCGTTCTGCGCATCAAAAGCCATTGGTCGGGCCGGATCATCGGTCACGATCACATTGCCTTGCGCATCCGTTATATCGATCAGCAAATTCGGTTGCTT
>JAYVTP010000223.1:0-2588 GCA_043788685.1 Pseudolysobacter sp.
ATCTGACCTGAATCGAGCAACCAGTCGACATGATCGTGCAGTCGCGGCGGCGTGTCTTGCGGCAGAATGCGCAGACTGCCAGACATACCGAGATGCCACATCGCGCTGCCGATCGCGGTTTCGACCAGCAGATATTTGGCGCGCCGCTGCACCGCGTTGATGCGCTCGCCGGGCAGCAGTTGCGTGATTTCGATCGGAATCGGCCAACGCAAATTCGGTCGGCGCAGGCGCACTTCGGACACACTGCGCCCGATCAGATGCGGCGCGATGCCACGCCGCGTGGTTTCAACTTCGGGTAACTCGGGCACGACGAATCGATCACTTCGGCAAGCTGGCAGGGATTCGGCCAATGTAGCGCAGTTTGCGCGACATGGCGCGGCATACGCTTGAGCAAATGTCTGGCGCCCCAATGTAAACTTTGTTCAAATCGGTACTTGCGCAACTAGCTGCTGTTATCGGCCTGGCGTATCATTTGCGGCCTCAACCCTTCCTCATCCATTCGGCTCAGCCCATGCTTTTTACTATTCTGGATTTCCTCAGCCACGGTCTTGCGAACACTTCTTGGGTCGGTTTGCTGGTGTATTTCATGGTGGTCACCCAGCTCACCATTTTTTCGGTGACGTTGTATCTGCATCGCAGCCAGGCGCATCGCGGCGTGGATTTCCATCCCGTACTGGTCCATTTTTTCCGTTTCTGGTGCTGGCTCACAACGGCCATGATCACCAAGGAATGGGTGGCGATCCACCGCAAGCATCACGCCCATTGCGAAACTGTCGATGACCCGCACAGCCCGGTGATCCACGGCATCAAGAAGCTGCTGCTGGACGGTGTCGGCCTGTACCAGAAAGCGCGTCGCGATCGCAACATCACCGAAAAATACGGTCGCGGCACGCCGGACGACTGGATCGAGCGCCATCTCTATGCCGCGCACGAAGCCTGGGGGCCGACCTTGATGTTGTTCATCAATATCGCGCTGTTCGGTGTTTCCGGCATCGTGATCTGGGCGCTGCAGATGATCTGGATTCCATTCTGGGCCGCGGGTGTGGTCAACGGTCTCGGTCACTGGTGGGGTTATCGTAATTTCGAAACCACCGATGCCGCGACCAACCTGACACCGTGGGGCTTTTTCATTGGCGGCGAAGAGCTGCACAACAATCATCACGCGTTTCCGAGTTCGGCGAAATTCTCGCTGCGCCGCTTCGAGTTCGATATCGGCTGGGCTGCAATCCGACTATTCGAAAAACTTGGTCTGGCCAAAGTGCTGCGGGTTGCACCGAGTCTGGATATCCGTCCGAATATCGCGTTGCCGGATGCAGAAACTCTGAAGGCCGTGATCACGCATCGGTTCCAGGTGATGACGGATTATTTCCGCAACGTGATCTCGCCGACCGTGCGCGAAGAAGCAGCACATGCCGGCGCGAGCCTGCGTGATCTGCCGCGACGCCTGCGCCGCGCGCTGATCAACGAAGGCCGCTGGCTCGACGGCCACGCGCGTGAGCGTCTGGCGCAATGGATTCACGAGCGTCCGACCACAGCAACCGTTATGGAATTCCGCCGTCGCCTGCACGCCGTGCTCGAAAGCCGCGGTGCCGATAATCTTGCCGAGGGTTTGAAAGACTGGTGCTACGCGGCGGAAGCCAGCGGTATCCGCACACTCGCTGAGTTTGCGGCGCGCCTGAAAGGTTATCGCCTCGCACCGGCGCACGGCTGATTGCCGATTTGCAGTTTTTCGGCGGCTGTAGCTCACGAATACGGTCAACAAAAAACCCGCCTCACGGCAGGTTTTTTTATCGATCCGGCAAGGCAAAAACTTACTTGATCTTACCTTCCTTGTAGATCACATGCTTGCGCACGACCGGATCGTATTTCTTGATTTCCATCTTGTCCGGCGTGGTCTTCTTGTTCTTGTCGGTCGTGTAGAAATGACCGGTGCCAGCGCTGGAGGTCAGACGGATCTTGTCACGTTTCGATGCCATGATTCAGTCCTCCTCAGATTTTTTCACCGCGACCACGCAGCTCGGCGAGCACGGCGTCGATGCCGTTCTTGTCGATCGTGCGCAGAGCGTGGGCGGAAACGCGCAGCTTTATCCAGCGATTTTCGCTCGGAACCCAGAAACGGCGTTCGTGCAAATTCGGCAGCCAGCGACGGCGGGTTCTATTGTTTGCATGCGAGACGTTGTTACCCGTCTGCACGCCTTTTCCGGTGACTTGGCAAACTCTGGCCATGACATTCCTCAATCGTTGGATAAAGTGCCGCTCTTAGCCAGAACGGGGTCGGCCCTGCGGTGGCGAAGCCACTGCGTGCAATTCAGGAGACGCAACACTTGATATATATTGCCGTTAACGGTCATTGCACTGACACGATTTCGGCCAGCTCGGTGCGGCGATTGACTGCTGCGGAATCGAACTTGGCGTAGCGAGCCGTACTTTATAGCGGGTCGCGGCTGATTCTGCAAGAAAAACCGTCGGCAGGATGCGCTATTGCTCGTCTACAACTCTTCGACCGCGGTGCGTTTGGAGCGTTTGATCAGCCAGCCGACTCCGCGCAGATCATTGATGCCGACCCATAAGCGATTGCCGATGCCGTA
>JAYVTP010000224.1:0-7741 GCA_043788685.1 Pseudolysobacter sp.
ATCATTGCATCGTCTCATCCACGCATACCGGCTTGGTATTTTCGCGGCAAGTTGCAGACCAGATCATCGCCTTTCTGCAAAATGCACGTTTTACCCGCGACTGACGGTTCTTGCGGCGACGCAGCATGCAAGCGTGTTAAGATTTCGTACTTCGAGGTTGGCAGACAGTTTCATGGCCGGTCATGGTTGTAGAAAAATATCTCCTCGCGCAGACATTCGCCCGATGCGCAGTGCAGCGACTGCGCTGAGTCGCGGCATGTTTGCTCCGATCTCCCAGCGCAAACGCATGCCTGGTTAAGCCCGCGGTCGTGCATGCCGTGCGCGTTCGTGCGTATCGGCCGACCCGGCGTGTCCAGCGCACACCCATCATGACGACCCGCATCCTCGGCATCGACCCAGGCTCGCAACGTACCGGCATCGGCATTGTCGATGCGGATGGTGCGGGCAAATCCAGCTACGTGTTTCATACCGCGCTGAGCTTGCTCGACAATGCGACGTTCTCGCTACGGCTCAAACAAATTTTCGATCAACTGTCCGCGATCATCGACGAACACCGCCCCGATGAAGTCGCGATCGAGCGCGTGTTCATGGCGCGCAATCCCGACTCCGCCTTGAAGCTCGGTCAGGCGCGGGGTGCGGCGATTTGCGCGGTGGTCAATCGCGATCTCGACATCACCGAATACGCTGCCAAGGAAATCAAGCAGGCCGTGGTCGGCACCGGTGCGGCGGACAAAACTCAGGTGCAGCACATGGTGTGTATGCTGCTGAACCTGACTGGCAAATTGCAGGCCGATGCGGCCGATGCACTCGCAGTGGCGTTGACCCATGCGCATACGCGCACGAGTATTCTGCGCCTCGGTATTCCGCGCACGGCATGGAGACGCAGACGATGATCGGACGCTTGCGAGGTATCTTGATATCGAAACAGCCGCCGTGGCTGGTGATCGATGTCGGTGGTGTCGGCTACGAACTCGAAGCGCCGCTGTCGACGATTTTCGATTTGCCCGAAACCGGCCGTGAAGTCACGCTGTTCACACATTACGCGGTAAAAGAAGACACGGTTGCGTTATACGGTTTTCTGCGCGAGTCGGAGCGCAGCATGTTCCGCGCTTTGCAGAAGGTCAGCGGCATTGGCGCGAAGACGTCGCTGTCGGTGCTGTCGGGTGCGACCGTGGACGAATTTGCGCGGCTCGTGCATAGCGGCGACATCGTCGCACTGACACGCATTCCGGGCATTGGCAAGAAAACTGCAGAGCGAATCGTTGTGGAATTGCGTGATCGCGTCGAGGCGCTGGGCGCGGTGTCGCTGACCGGTTTCGGCAATCGCGGGGTGCCGGCTGATCCGGTTTCCGAGGCCACTGTGGCGCTGCAATCGCTCGGTTACAAACCGGTGGAAGTCACGCGCATGGTCAAGGCTGCAGCGGCGGAAGGCGACACCGCGGAAGCCATCATCCGCAAGGCGCTGCAGGCAGCTTTGCGTTAATTTTTTTGCCAACTCAAACAACCCCGAATTACTAGTGATGTTGTCATACTCATGAGTCAACAGAATCCCGATCATAAACGTCAGAGCATGAAGGCGCTGGCGCTTGGCGCGCTCGGCGTGGTGTATGGCGACATCGGCACGAGTCCGCTGTACTCCGTGCAAACCACGTTCGGCACGCATGGCATCGCGCCCGATCCGGCCAATATCCTCGGCGTGTTGTCGCTGATTTTCTGGTCGCTGGTGATGGTGGTGTCGCTGAAGTACGTCGTCTTCATCATGGGTGCGGACAACCGTGGCGAAGGCGGCATCATGGCCTTGCTCGCACTCGCGCAACGTGGCGTCAAGGAGAATCCGCGCGCGCGCTGGGTGATCATGGTGCTCGGTATTTTCGGCGCGGCGCTATTCTATGGCGATGGCGTGATCACGCCGGCGATTTCGGTATTGTCCGCGGTCGAAGGCCTTGAGGTTGCCGCACCTTCGCTGGTGCATTACGTGGTGCCGATCACGCTCGCCGTACTGA
Organism: Pseudolysobacter sp.; assembly: GCA_043788685.1. GTDB lineage: Bacteria > Pseudomonadota > Gammaproteobacteria > Xanthomonadales > Rhodanobacteraceae > Pseudolysobacter. Next base: position 2,004 of record JAYVTP010000224.1, read on the forward strand.
TTATTTTGTTCATCGTGCAACGCAGCGGCACGGCCAAGGTCGGCGCGGTATTCGGCCCGATCATGTGCGTGTGGTTCATCAGTATTGCGTTGCTCGGCGTGCATGCGCTGATCCAGCAGCCGACTGTGTTCAAGGCCTTGTATCCGGGTTATGCGGTGCAGTTTTTCATCAACAACGGCTGGCATGCGTTCGCCGCACTCGGCGGCGTGGTGCTGACTTTGACGGGCGCCGAAGCGCTGTACGCCGACATGGGTCATTTTGGCAAAAATCCGATCCGCCTGGCGTGGTTCGGTTTTGTTTCGCCGGCGCTGGTGCTGAACTATTTCGGCCAAGGCGCGTTGCTCATGAGCGATCCGACTGCGGTATCGAATCCGTTCTACAAGATGGTGCCCGAACCATTGCTCTATCCGATGATCGGCCTTGCCACCGTGGCCACGGTGATCGCGTCGCAGGCGGTCATCACCGGTGCGTTTTCGATGACGCGCGAGGCGATCCAGCTCGGCTTTTCACCGCGCATGGAAATCGTGCATACCTCGCAACGGCAGATGGGCCAGATCTACATGCCGTGGATCAATCGCACCTTGCTGCTGCTGATCATTGCGGCGGTGATCGGCTTCGGTTCGTCCGAGCATCTCGCTGCGGCTTACGGTATCGCCGTGACCGGCACAATGGTCGCGACCACGCTGCTGGCACTGGTCGTGGCGCGCCGCCAATGGCATTGGAATAAACTTGTCGTGATCCTGGCCGGCGCGATTTTCCTGGTGATCGACCTGTCGTTCTTCGGCGCCAATCTCATCAAGGTCGAACATGGCGGCTGGTTCCCGCTGATCCTCGGCGCGGGCATTTTCACCTTGATGACAACATGGCGGCGCGGGCGCGATCTGGTGTTGCGCGAGCTCAAGCAAAGCGGCCTCGCGCTGGAGCCATTCATCACCAGCATCATGGCGCACCCGCCGACGCGCGTGCCGGGCACGGCGGTGTTCCTTACCGCGAGTGCGCATTCGGTGCCGAACGCCTTGCTGCACAATCTCAAGCACAACAAGGTGCTGCACGAGCGCAACGTATTGCTCAAGGTGGCGGTGCTCGATGTGCCTTTTGCGGACAAATCCGAGCGTCTCGAAATCAACGCGCTTGGCCACGAGTTTTATCGGCTGACGATACGCTTTGGTTTCAGCGAAGATCCGAACATCACCGCCGTGCTGCCGCGTTGCGAGAACATGGATCTGCCGTTCGACATGATGGACACCACATTCTTCGTCAGCCGCGAAACCGTGGTCGCGAGCAATCGACCCGGCATGCCGTTGTGGCGCGACAAGCTGTTCGCGTTCATGACGCGCAATGCCAGTTCGGCGACGGCGTTTTTCCAGATTCCGGCGAACCGGTTGATCGAGCTCGGCACGCAGGTCGAGATTTGATTTGGCCGTCCAGATGCGGTGGCGATTTTGCGCATCGAACTAAACTGAACATGAACGCGCGGTGTTGGCCGTCGCGATCGCGCCAACGCAGCGCACCGCAGGCGCGCATGCCCTGCCATAATGCTGCCATGCCGACACTGCGCCGCCCATGACCGAATCCCGCCTGATCGCCGCTTCCGCCACGCGCGAAGACGAGCTGCTCGACTCCAGTATTCGTCCGAAAAACCTGTCCGAATATCTTGGCCAGGTAGCGGTGCGCGAGCAGATGTCGATCTACATTCAGGCCGCCAAACAGCGCAAGGAAGCGCTCGATCATGTGCTGATCTTCGGCCCGCCGGGCTTGGGCAAAACCACGCTGTCGCACGTCATCGCAAATGAGCTCGGCGTCAACATGCGCAGCACGTCCGGCCCGGTGATCGAGCGCGCCGGCGACCTCGCCGCGCTGCTGACCAACCTGCAGCCGCACGATGTTTTGTTCGTCGACGAAATCCATCGCCTCTCGCCGGTGGTGGAAGAAGTGCTGTATCCGGCGATGGAAGATTTCCAGATCGACATCATGATCGGCGAAGGTCCGTCCGCGCGTTCGATCAAGTTGGATTTGCCGCCGTTCACGCTGATCGGTGCAACCACGCGCGCGGGCTTGCTCACCGCGCCGTTGCGCGATCGGTTCGGCATCGTGCAACGGCTCGAATTTTATACGCCCGGCGAACTCGCTTCGATCGTGCGACGCTCAGCGAAGATTCTCGGTATTTCGTGTGCGGACGACGGTGCGGTCGAGATCGCCAATCGTTCGCGTGGTACGCCGCGTATCGCCAACCGGCTGTTGCGCCGCGTGCGCGATTTCGCGCAGATCAAGGCCGATGGCGTCATCACGCGTGAGGTCGCCGCCGCGGCGATGGTGATGTTGAATGTCGATGCCGAAGGTTTCGATCAGCTTGATCGCCGCCTGCTCAGCACGATCATCGAAAGTTTCGACGGCGGTCCGGTCGGTGTCGAATCGCTGGCCGCAGCGCTCAGCGAAGAACGCGGCACGATCGAGGATGTGGTCGAACCGTTCCTGATCCAGCAAGGCTTTCTCATGCGCACCGCGCGCGGCCGCATGGCGACCAGCAAAACCTATCGCCATCTCGGTTTGAAACCGCCGCCGCGCGCGAATCAGCCGCAGCCCGAACTGTTCGTCGATGACAATGTCTGAGTGCGCCGAGGCGGAAAATTTCAGTTGGCCGGTGCGCGTTTACTGGGAAGATACCGATGGCGGCGGCGTGGTTTATCACGCGGCGTATTTGTGTTTCTGCGAACGCGCGCGCACCGAATGGCTGCGTACGCGCGGCATCGAACAAGAGCGTTTGCGCGCGGTCAGCGACGTCGTGTTTGTAGTCTGCGATGTCAACCTGAAATTCCGCAAACCCGCAAGGTTGGACGATCTGCTCGACATCAGTGTCGAGGTGCTCGAACGGCGCTCCGCGAGCATGACGTTCCAGCAGCGCTTGGTGCGCCGCAGCGATGGTGCGTTGCTGGTCGAGGCGCGCTTGCGCGTGGCGTGTTTGCAGGCTTCCAGTTTTCGGCCGCGGCCGATTCCCGATGATTTATTGCAGGAGATTCCAAAGGCATGAACGGCGATCTGAATATTCTGCAACTGGTGCTCGGTGCCAGTTTGCTGGTGAAGTTGGTGCTCGGCGTACTCGTCGCATTTTCGTTCCTGTCGTGGGTGATCATCTTCCGCAAGAAGGCGATGCTCGATCGCGCGATGAACGGTGCGAATGCGTTCGAGGAACGATTCTGGTCGGGCGCAGATCTGGCGATGTTGCATCGCGAAGTCACCGCTGAAAGCGATCAGATCACTGGTATCGAAAGTATCTTCGAATCCGGCTATCGCGAATTCGCGCGGTTGCGCCAACGTCGGCAGATGGATTCGCGCACGATGCTCGAAGGCGCGCAGCGCGCGATGCGCGTGGCGCTGTCGCGCGAGATCGATCGGCTCGAACAGAATCTGGAATTTCTCGCCAACGTCGGTTCGATCAGTCCGTACATCGGCCTGTTCGGCACGGTGTGGGGCATCATGGGTGCGTTCAGCGGCCTGGCGTCGGTAAAAGAAGCCACGATCGCGATGGTGGCGCCCGGAATTTCCGAAGCGCTGATCGCCACCGCGATGGGTTTGTTCGCGGCGATTCCGGCGGTGTGGGCGTACAACCGCTACGCCACGCGACTCGAACGCATCACCGTGCGCTACGAGAGTTTCCTCGAAGAATTTTCCTCGATCCTGCAGCGCCAGGCGCACATCGAAGACCACGGCAATGCGTGAGAAATTTAACCCTGCGTTCCCCATTGTCACGTTGAAAGCATGACCATGCAGACCGGACAACGCCGCAAGCGCCGCAAACTCAAGGCCGAAATCAACGTCGTGCCGTACATCGACGTGATGCTGGTGCTGCTGATCATTTTCATGGTCACCGCACCACTGCTGAATCTTGGCGTGGATATCCAGTTGCCGCAATCCGCCGCCAAGGCGCTGCATCCCGACAAGGAGCCGGTGGTCATCAGCATCGACGAAAAAGGCGCGTATTTCCTGACCCTCGACGGCACGCCGCGCGAGTCGATCGATGGCGCTGCACTGGTCAAGAAAGTCTCCGCGTTCGTGCGCCAGAACCCGGATGTGCCGGTGATGATCGGCGGTGACGAGCGTGTCGATTACGGCAAGGTCTATCAGGTCATGGTGTTGCTGCAACAGGCCGGCGTGCCGAAAGTCGGCCTGATGAGCGCGCCGATCCAAGAAACCAAACCACGTTGATGCAAATCGCTTCGGTTATGCGCAGCACGGCAGACATCGGCGGCAAGCGCTGATCATGGAAAAAACCGGCGACAAACTGCGCGCGTTTTTCTACGCCCTGCTGGTGCATCTGGTGGTGGTGGCGATTGCCGTGCTCGGAGTGTTCTGGACCAATGCGACCAAGCCGGTAACCTTGCCGGGTCCGGTGATTGAGGCGGAACTGGTCGGTGTCGCGCAAGCGCCGAAAGCGCACGCGGCGAGCAAGTCGAAGCCAACACCACCGGCACCGGTGACACCGCCGGAACCGGTCAAACCGCCGACGCCAGAACCGGCCGATGCCGCACCGCCACCGAAGCCGACACCGCTCAAACCGACACCGCAGGAAATCAAGCGCGACCAGGATGCGCAGGCCGAGATCTTGCGGCAGGATCAAAAAAATCAGGAGCGCGTCGCCGAGTTTGCGCGCGAGAAAGCCGACAAAGCGGAAAAGGTCGAGGCCGAGCGCAAGCGCCAGGAAAAAATCCTGCTCGAACAGGAAAAAGAGCAGGAAGAGCAAGCCAAGCGCGAGCAGGCGATCGTGAAAGAGCTGGACGCGGCGAAGAAAAAGCGCGAGGCCGCCGAGAAAAAAACCAAGCTCGAACAGGAAAAACAAAAGCAGCTCGCCGATGCCAATGCCAAGCCGGTGGCGAAACCTCCGGCCGCAGCGCAACGCGCACCGGCGGCTGATGTGCCCGAAGCGGAGAAGGCGCAGACCGGCATGAACGGAGCCGATGCGAGTCTGCTCGGCGAATACAGCACGGCGATCCAAAATGCCGTGACGTTGAGCTGGCTGCGCCCGGACAATGCGACCATGGGTTTGCGTTGCCGGATTCACATCACGCAAATTCCGGGTGGCGAAGTGCTTTCGGCGAATGTCACGGGACCATGCAATGCTGACGCGGTGACACGTAATTCGATTGAACAGGCGGTGAAGCGTGCAGCGCCGTTGCCGTATAAAGGCTACGAAAAAGTTTTTTCGCGCGATATAGATTTCAATTTCATATACGACGGATGAGGACACCTATGAACATGCCCAAAATTTGGTTGAGAGGTCTAGCGCTATTGCTGCTGGCATCGGGCGCAAACGCAGTGCAAGCACAAGGATTGAGCATCGATATCGTCAACGGCACGCCATCGGCATTGCCGATTGCGGTAGTGCCATTCGCCTTCGAAGGCGCAGGCGTGCCGCCCGAAGTTGATGTGTCGGAAATCATGCGCAACGATTTCAATCGCTCGGGAAAATTCCGCGGGCTGCCGAAAGCCGACATCATCGAGTTTCCGACTCGCCAGTCCGAGGTGAAATTCGCAACGTGGAATCTGCTCAAGCAGGCATATCTCGTGGTCGGGCGCGTGCGTGACGGCAGCAACGGCGATCTCACCGTCGAATACGAATTGTTCGATGTCGCCAAACAGCAGGTACTGCTGGTCGGCAAGCCGATTTCGGGTCAGCGCAGCGACATGCGTGGCCTCGCGCACAAGATCGCCGACGACGTTTACGAGAAAATTCTCGGCGTGCG
>JAYVTP010000225.1:0-4743 GCA_043788685.1 Pseudolysobacter sp.
GCCGGCATCGCCGCGGCACTGTGGATTTGCGGCGGCACGTTGTTGTATGCCGCACAACGTTGGCGCCAGCAACCGGCCGGACGACGTTACACGCCGGAAATGCTCGGCATGATTTTCGCGCATTTTGGCATCGGCCTGTTTCTCGCCGGCGTGCTTGTTACCGAATCGACCAGCATCGAAAAAGACCTGCGCATGACGCCGCTCGAAGCGGTGACGATCGGCGCAATGACATTCCGCTTCGATGGCGTCATACATACCAACGGCCCGAACTACAGTGCCGATGAGGGCACGATCAGCATCCTGCGCGATGACAAGATTGTCGGCACCTTGAAACCGCAGAAACGCAAGTACGCACGCGGTGCGCAGATCCAGACGCAATCGGCGATCGATCCCGGCCTGACCCGCGATATCTATGTCGCGCTCGGCGAATCGGTCGGCGGCGATGGCGCGTGGGCGGTGCGCGTCTACATCAAGCCGTTCGTGCGTTGGATCTGGCTCGGCGCATTGTTCATGATGCTCGGCGGATTTGTTGCTGCCACCGATCGGCGTTTCCGCACGCTGCCGGAACCGCCGCTTGCCGAGGTCACAAAACCGGCCTCGCCGATCATTATCGTCGAGGCGAACGCCTGATGGGTCGCCTGCTGCCGCTGTTCGGTTTTCTCGCGCTGTTCGCCCTGCTCGGCTTCGGTATCTGGTGGAATCAATACCACGAGACCAACGAAATCCCGTCGCCGCTGATCGGCAAACACGCGCCCGAGTTCACACTTCCACTTCTGGACAATGCGCAAAAATCCATTAGTGAACAATCGCTGCGTGGTCAGCCGTATCTGCTCAACGTATTCGCCAGTTGGTGTGTCGCGTGCGAGGAGGAACATCCGGTGTTGACGCAGTACGCGTCGCAACTCGGCGTGAAACTGATCGGCTACAACTACAAGGATCAACCCGACGACGCAAAACGCTGGCTCGCGCGCTTCGGAAATCCGTATGCATTGACGATTGCCGATTTGCCGGGCAGCGTCGCGATCGATTTCGGCGTGTACGCAGCGCCGGAAAGTTTTCTGGTCGATGCCAACGGCGTGATTCGCTACAAGCGTATCGGCCCGTTCACGGCGCAGGTCATCGAGCACGAACTCAAGCCGATGATCGCAAAATTGTCATCGAGCGCCACGCCATGAAACTCTGCCTGACGCTGTTATTGCTCCTGCTGATTTTGTGTTGCAGCTCGGCGCAGGCAATTGATCCGCTGCCGTTCAAGGATCGCGCTCAAGAGTTGCGTTTCCAACTGCTCACCAAGCAATTGCGCTGCCCGTTATGCCAGAACGAGAGCCTCGCCGATTCGCAGGCCGGCGTCGCCAAGGACCTGCGCCAGAAAGTGTTTGCGATGATGCAGGCCGGTCAATCGGATGAACAGATCAAGACCTTTCTGACCGATCGCTACAGCAATTTTGTGCTGTACGATCCACCGCTCAAAGGCGGCACCTTGCTGCTCTGGTTCGGCCCGCTCGCCGCGTTGATAACTGGCGGTTTTGCCTTGCTGCTGATCGTGCGCCGCCGTGCTCGCCAGGCCGTCTTCGTCAGCACCACCACCGCGACCGAGGAAGATTGGTAGTGACTTTATTTGTCGTAATCGCCGCGCTGATGTTGGTGTTCGCGCTAGCCTGCGTGCTGGTTCCGCTGGTGCGTAGCGGACAGGCGAATGTTGATCCCGCCACGTTGGCGCGGCGTCGCCTGAAAGTGCTCGACGATGCGCGCGCCAACGAGATCATCAATGCAGAGGAATATACGAGCAAGCGCGAAGTGCTCGCGCAGGAATTGCTGACTGCGCACGAACCGAAATCCGTACCGCGTTCGCGCGCCGCGCTGATCGCCATTCTTGCGGTCGCGCTGCTGTTGCCGGTCAGTGCGATCGTGCTGTATCGCATCCTCGGCCAGCCACTCGCGCTCGATGCGCAAGCAATCGCTGCGTTGAGCAAGCCCGCCACCGATTCGCCCGAAGCGCAAGCCGCGGACATGCAGCAGGCCATCGCCGGGCTGGCCGCAAAACTGCAACAGAAACCCGACGACGCCGAAGGCTGGACTTTGCTCGGTCGCGCCTACAAAAGTACCGAGCGTTTTGCCGAGGCGCGCGACGCGCTCAAGCACGCGAGCGATCTGCAGCCCGATCAGCCCGATACGATGATCGAATATGCCGAGGCGCTCGCACTCGCGAGCGAATCGCGGCATATCGACGGCGAGCCGCGTGTGTTGCTCGAACGCGCGCTCAAGCTCGATCCGCAGAATCAGCGTGGTCTCTGGCTGCTCGGTATCGGCGATTATCAGCAGAGGAAATTCGCCAGCGCGATTGTGACTTGGAACGGTCTGCTGGTTTTGCTGCCGAAGGATTCCGAAGTCGCGAATTCGGTGAAACAGCAAATTGCGCAAGCGCAGTCGCAGCTCTCGGGCAATGCACCGCAAACTTCTGCAGCAATAGAACAACCGGCAAAAAATATAGTCGCGACGAAGCCGCCAACCACCGACAATTCGAGTGCAAGCGCTACTGCACCAAAACTCAATGTACATGTCGTGCTCGATGCAAAACTCAAGGATCAACTGACGCCCGGCGCCACCTTGTTTATCTACGCCAAGGCCGTGAGCGGGCCGCCGATGCCGCTCGCGATCCAGCGCCTGCGTGCCGATCAGTTGCCGATCACGATCACGCTCGACGACAGCATGGCGATGATGCCGAGCATGAAACTCTCGCTGTTTCCGCAAGTCGTAGTCGGCGCGCGCGTCTCGAAATCCGGCAATGCCATTGCGCAAAGTGGCGATCTGCAGACGCTATCGAAACCGCTGCCGATCACGCAAAAAGAAGTGATTGAATTGAGCATCGATCAGGTCGTACCCTGATAAAATCCAAGCGTGACTGCAACAGCGATTACGCCACATTTCTGAAGCTGTTTTAATCTTTACCACAAAAGGCGTGTCATGGAACTGAATCCGCTCGAAGGCATTGAAGGCCATCATCACGCCGAGGCTGCGAGTCGCCTGCAGGCGTTTGTTGCTATCAGCGTGGCATTGCTCGCCACGTTCATGGCGCTGTGCCACGTCAAGGATGACAACGTACTGCAGGGCATGCAGCAGGCGCGCGCGCAGAAGATCGACGACTGGGGATTTTATCAGGCGCGCAATCTGCGCCATGAAATCGCGCTCGCTACGCAGACCCAGCTCAGCCTCGATGTATTGAGTGCTGCTGCCGAAAACAAGCAGGCATACACCGAAGCCATCGCCAAATACAAGACACTGGCCGAAGAACAGGACAGCAAAAAAGAAGCAGTCAAAAAACAGGCTGAAGCCGATGACGTGAAATACGAAGTGCTGGAAGTTTTCCACCATCGTTTCGATCTCGCCGAAGCGTTCGCCTCGATCGGTATCGCGCTGCTGGCGCTGTCGGCGCTCACGCATAAACGCTGGCTGTTTGCGATCGCGCTGTTTCCGGCGGGTGTGAGTGTGGTGTTTGGTTTGTGGGGATTGATTACCGCGATGGCGGCGGGATAATCAGCGTTAGCCACCACATGTTCACCCCGAAGTCGCCTCTAGTACCCCTTGTGGTTGCGATGGCCTGCATTGCATTGTCCGCTTGCGCAAGCAACACGCGCGTGTTCATGACATCGCCACCGTGCAGCCCCAGCATAGGAGCTGGCTTTGCCGCTCTCGCGAGGGCAAAGGGAATCGACGTCAAACTACCGAGTAGTGCGTCTGGACCGCATTACGACCTTGAAAACAACGGCCCATCCTGGAGCGGTAGCAATTGGAAATTCAACGCCCTGCTTGGTAACGGCGGCATCCTGCAGTACACACACGACGGGCACTACTGTGCTCTCGACGATAGCGAAATGAAGCGCAAGGTATACGTAGGCGAGTGGATTTCGCACTACGGCGCATATGCCAACATTTGGCACGTTTCCACGCCAGACAAGATTTCCACCGTTGCCGTGTCAATCGAGCCCAACGGCTTGAGCGAGGCGGAGGCGCTGAGCATCATCGCAACTACTGTTACAACTTGGGAGCATCCACAGGGTCGTTCCGGTGGTGGCTAACTATTCGTTCAATGCGGACGCCGGACTTAATTTTACGATTGACCTAACCCTCGCGAGCCAATCCGCTTAGTCGCTTGGCTCGATCATTATTGCGAGCCTGCAGACCGTGCGGAAAAGTTTGGCGCGTTACACTGGCATCTCGTTTGCGAAAATCGAGCCTTCATCGACAAACGCTTTTGGGGGTAGTCATTGCTAACCCGAAATCGACGCGCAACAGCGCCACAGCCTGTGCCCCGATGCCTGATATTTCTGCTCGAAAGGCGTCAATGCGATCTCGGGAATAAATTCTTCGATATTCGCCACGATGCCGGCGCAATCGAGCGCCTGCGCAAATTCCTCGGCATAGACTTTCCAGTTGCAACGCAACTCCCAGGTGCCGCCGAGCGCGAGCAAACTTGCAAATACCGGATGTCCATGCCAGCGCCGTTTCAGATGCTCGGGTTTCGGCCACGGATTCGGGTACAGCAGATATTGCTGCCGCACGCGCCAACCAGCCTGCGCTGCAAGTCGCCAGAAATCGACGAGATCACAGCGCAGCAGCAACGCGTTTTCCGGCGCGCCGGGCTGTTGCAATAATCGTTGTCCCTGCGCCAGTCGCAACTCCGATTTATCGATACCGATCACGTGGCAATCGGGATGCTGCCGCGCCAAAGCCAGTGTGCTGACG
>JAYVTP010000226.1:0-9929 GCA_043788685.1 Pseudolysobacter sp.
GCATGAGGGGCGTTTTTACGTGCTCGACTACAAGAGCAACTGGCTCGGCCCGCATGCGCGCGACTATGCGCCGCCGCGACTGGTGCAGGCGATGGAGCAGCATCGTTACGACTTGCAGGCGCTGATTTATCAGGTGGCGTTGCATCGCTATCTGCGCCTGCGGCTCGACATGCGTTATCGCACCGAGTTGCTGGGCGGCGCGTTGTATGTGTTCGTGCGCGGCCTGAGCACGGCGAACCAAGGTGCCGGCGTGGTGCATCAACAGCCATCGGCGGATCTTGTCGAAGCGCTCGATCAGTGGCTAGACGGCCAGTGAAGATGCAGGCCGTGCCCGAGCGCAATGTTCTTGCATCGATCGGATTGCCGAGTGCGTTCGACTACGCCTTGGCCGATTCGTTGATACGTCGCAGTTCAATGCGCGAACCGTGGTTGCGTGAATTGATCGCGCAACTTTCCGCAGCCATGCAGCAGGGACACAGCTGCCTTCCGTTGCAGGAATTGTGCGATGAGTTGGACTCTTCATCGTCGAATGATCGTGGCTTTTCCGGCACGAGCGCGCAACTGCACGAGCGATTGGGTGCGAGTGGTCTGGTGGGCGCTCCCGGTGCCGAGTCGCCGCTGATCTGCGATGGCAAAAATCTCTATCTGCGGCGTTATTTCGAGTACGAAAAACGTGTTGCCGAAGATCTGTTGCGACGTGTTTGCGTTAATCCTGCGCCGCTCGATTCATTGCGGTTACGCGAGCAAATCGAGGTGCTGTTTCCGGCCAGCGCGACCACCACCACGCCAAACTGGCAGCGCGTAGCGTCGGTGCTGGCATTGCGCCAGAACCTCACGGTGATTCTCGGCGGTCCCGGCAGCGGCAAAACCTGGACAGTGTTGCGCCTGCTGGTATTGATCGTGCAACAAACTTCGCCGCCGTTGAACGCAGCGCAACGTGAGCTTGAACCGCAAGAAAAATCGCTACGCATTGCCCTCGCCGCGCCCACTGGCAAGGCAGCGCGGCGCGTGAGTGACAGCCTGCAGCGCGATCTCGCCGACCTGCCGGTGTCGGATGAGTTGCGCGCGAGTTTGCCGCGCGAGGCGACTACCTTGCATCGCCTGCTTGGCATGCGCCCGCATAGCAGCAAGCCGCGTTACGATCGCAAAAACCCTCTACCGCTGGATGTGCTGGTGCTCGATGAAGCGTCAATGATCGACTTGCCGAGCATGGCGCGTGTGCTCGATGCGTTGCCACGAGATGCGCGTTTGATCCTGCTTGGCGATCCGGATCAACTCGCTTCGATTGAGATCGGCAACGTGCTGTCCGAGTTGCGCGTGTTCAATGGGCATAATCGGTATTCGCCCCAAGCTGCGGAAAACATCGCGGCAGTAACCGGAACTGCCGCGGAAATTGCGTCAGATGCGACCGCGCGATTCAGCGACGCGGTCGTCACGCTCATACACAGTCACCGTTTCAGCGCGGGCGGCAGTATCGCGCAACTGGTCGAGGCGGTGCGCGACGGCGATGCGGATCGCGCCTGCGATATCCTGCGGCAAGGCGACGGCATCGTCTGGCATGAGCACGAACAGAACGATGCGCTCGCGCAGACATTGCAGATTGCCACGCAACAATACGCGTCGTTGCAAATTGCGAGCACGCCCGAACAGGCGTTAAACGCGCTAGCTCACTTTCGTGTGCTCGGTGCGCTGCGCGAAGGGCCGTGGGGAACGCGCGCGCTGAATGCGGCGATAGCGCGCGCGCAGCTTGGTCTGAAGGCGTGGCAACCGCTGCCGCTGCATTATCCATCGGCGCCGCTGCTGATTTCCGAGAACGACCATGCACTGCGTTTGTACAACGGCGATAGCGGCGTGTTGCTGCTTGATGCGCAGCAGCGATTGCGCGCGTGGTTTGCCGATACCCAGCACGGTGTGCGCGGACTGTCGGCGAATCAGTTGCCTGCCTTTGAACTCGGTTACGCGATGACCGTGCACAAGGCGCAGGGTTCGGAATACCATACCGTGCTCGTACTGCTGCCGCCGCAGCCACATCCGTTGCTGACGCGCGAGTGGTTGTATACAGCGTTGAGTCGCGCCCGAAACCAATTGATCGTGATTGGCGCCGAGACGGTAGTGCGCGCGGCTATCGGCAGTCCCGCACAACGCTGGTCGGGACTGGCCGGGCAGATCACGGGCTTGCTCGGCACTGCAGACAGATCAGCCGTAAGCTCGTCATAATTCGTTTGGTTCGATAACGCGTTTTTTTGAATTTAATTTGGAGTTTCGATGAGTTTGCAGCCACCGTTTCCCAGCGACGACAATCTGATCTGGATCGATCTGGAGATGACTGGGCTGAATACCGATACCGATTCGATCCTCGAAATCGCCACGGTCGTGACCGACAAGCATCTCAACATCATCGCCGAAGGGCCGGAGTTTGCGATTCGCCACGAGCTCGCGCGGCTTGAAGCGATGGACGACTGGAATCGCAACCAGCACGGCAAATCCGGATTATGGCAACGAGTGCTCGATTCGACGATCGATAGCGCCACCGCAGAAGCGCTGACGGTCGAGTTTCTGGTGCGTTTCGCCGGTCGCGGCAAGTCGCCGATGTGCGGCAACTCGATTTGCCAGGACCGCCGCTTTATGTACCGCCTGATGCCGCGGCTGGAACGGTTTTTCATGTACCGTAATCTCGATGTGTCGACGATCAAGGAACTCGCGCGGCGCTGGGCGCCGGAAATCGGCAAGGGTTTTGCCAAGGAATCCAGTCACACCGCGCTTTCCGATGTGCTCGATTCGATTGACGAACTCCGCTATTACCGCCAGTTCATGGGACGCATCGCGGGATTCCCGGAATCGCCGCAGTAAATTTCGTGATTGGTAAATAGGAAAAATGCGCCAGAGAGCTTCAAAAATCGCAAGGGTGTAAAACTCGGCACAATGTTTGCTTGACTTATGGATGAAGCAGAGCAAAAACTATCGTGCTTTGCCGTGACACAACTCACATCTTTTAATTGTTGCTGGGATATCGAAATGCCAATGCAAACCCCCAAAGCTCGACTTCGTATCTCGCTTATTTTGTGCTGTGTAACAAATCTCGCCATAGCTTCACCCCCGAGCTTTCGCACCACGACTTGTCCCGTGCGGCTCGACGGCATCCGATTGGGCAAGGATCTGACGTCCGGCGGCAGTTCGCTGCGCAATACCATCGCCTACGAATCATCCACCAAGCTGTATCACTTGTGGGTGCTCGCGAATAACGATCCGAATTTTCCGGCTACCTCGGTGCTCAGCGCTTTCACCCATGCGACCTCGACCGACGGCACGCACTTCGCCAGCGACGGCAACCTCAGTTACAGTGTAGGCAGCGCAAATTTTCAGAGCTACGGAGCGACTATAGATCCACCACTGGACTTTCTGCGCGCTGCTTTCGATACAACATCCGAGACTTGGAAATTGTTCGGCTGGACCGAAAACGTCGGTGCCAGCGTTGGTCAATACAACTACAACAGCAGCGTCAACGATCTCGGCAGCGTTGCGAGCAATACCAGCGCCTTGCATCAAGGGCCGTTGCAGTCGGTATTTGCCGGCAATCATGTCGGTACGTTCGGTCTCGTCGACAACAAGTTGTATTTGCGAGTCGATTCGGGTGGTTATGCCAATAACTTTGGCGGCGGCGACGGTCAGTTCGATTATACCGACGCGATTCCGCCAGCGACCTCAGCTGAACTTGTCGAAGCCAACCTCTTCATCGGCACGCCGTATTGCTGGTTTCTTTCCACCAGCTGCGGCACGATCAGCGATCCGCGCGTACCGGCGTATGTCCACAATGTCGGGCGCACCTTGCGTCAGATCGATGGCAGCTTGGCAACGTATTACGCTTTTCGTCATACCGATGGTTCGCGCATCGACAAGCAAGTCTGGTTTGTCGCCTCCAACGACAATGGTGCGACCTGGTCAGCCCCAGTGGGCGCATTTGTCAACGGCAACGCATTGACAATCGATCATCAGCCAACCGCCAATGACGGTTATTTCAGTAGTGTCGAATCGGTGCAGGCTCCCCATTTTTTGCGTCTGTACTTCAGCACGAAGGATGCGCTAGGCAATTCGGTACTGGTATCGGCCATCGGCGACGCCAGTGACACATTGTTTGCAGATGGCTTCGAGGGCTGCGGTGACTGAATATCTGTCGAGAAGTTGTGCTCAGCATGTCCGTTTTCACGCCATAATCAGGGCGTTGTGGGAAGGATTGGCACATCGCTCAGCAGTGCTTCAATCTTGGCGGCGCAGATAAAATCGTTGATCGACAGCCCGCCGACATCGTGCGTATTCCAGCGCACACGGCAGTGGCCGTAGCCGACTGCAAGATCCGGGTGATGATCTTCGCGATGCGCAATCCACGCCAGCGCGTTGACGAAGGCCATGCAATGATGAAAGTTGCCGAAGCGATAATCCTTGCTGATGGCGAGCTGATCCGCGTCCAGTTTCCAATCCGGCAGCAATTGCAGAAAGGTTTCGCAGGCATTCACCGACAGCCGCGCCTCAGCGCCTTTCTGCGGTGTGCAATGCATGCTGAGCAGATGATTGATGGTCATGGTGGGAGCTAGCATGCTTGGTCTTCCTCTGAGAAATACGAGCGTTTTGATACAGCGTGGCGCCAATCAGTACCATTTTGGTCTAGAATCTCTACTGACCGCCAGCATATGACCAACATGATCAGTATTTCCGAAACCGCACAATATCATTTCAGCAAACTGCTGCTGCAGCAGGGCATCGCCGGCATGGGCATTCGCGTGAAAGTCACCAATGCAGGTCTGCCGACTGCCGATTGTAATCTCGAATTCTGTGAGTTGTCCGATTTGCAGGGCGACGAGTGGAGTATCGAGTGCACTGATTTCATCCTGTACGTCGACGCCCCAAGTACCGGCTACCTCGATAACGCATCGATCGACTACCAAAACAATTCTACCGGCGGCCAGCTCACGATCAAGGCACCGAAGATTCGCGGCACACCGCCGGATGCCGAGGCCAGCCTGGTCGAGCGTGTGCGTTATCTGCTGGTCAGCGAAATCAATCCGCAGATCGCGTCACACGGTGGGCGCGTGAGCTTGGTCGAGATCGATGCCGAAGGTGTGGTTTATCTGCAGTTCGGTGGCGGCTGCCAAGGCTGCGGCAATGCGGATGTCACACTCAAGCAAGGCATCGAAAAAACCTTGCGTGAACGCCTTCCGGAAATCACCGCAGTGCGCGACGCGACTGACCACGCCAAGGGCGCCAATCCGTACTATCAGGGCCGCAACGGCGCTAGTGCCGTGATCTAGATAAAAGTCGTCGGGATAAAAAAAGGCCTGAGAAAATCAGGCCCGTGTGCATGACG
This sequence comes from Pseudolysobacter sp., assembly GCA_043788685.1. Classification (GTDB taxonomy): domain Bacteria; phylum Pseudomonadota; class Gammaproteobacteria; order Xanthomonadales; family Rhodanobacteraceae; genus Pseudolysobacter. The sequence goes on from JAYVTP010000226.1 coordinate 5,360, forward strand.
CCGGCTGCTGCGCGTTAGATTCGCCCGTAGCGTGTTTGCTTACTCGCGATGATTCAGATCGTCGAGCTTGCCCGGCAGTTCGGAAAAATATTCGGCCAGTCCGTTCACTTCGTCTTCGCTCAGTGTGGTGGCGAAGCCCTTCATGATCGCATTCTCGCGTTCGCCAGACTGGTATTCGTGCAATGCCTTGGCGACGTAATCCTTGTACTGGCCAGCCAGACGCGGATATTGCGCATCGGTGGTGGAGTTGCCGTCGGCGCCATGGCATGCGGCGCAGGTCTTGGCCTTTTCCTCGATTTTCGCTTGCGGCAGATCAGCGGCAAATACCTGCAAAGTGAAAGATATGGCGACAACAAACACGGGAACGGTGAAAGCGGGCTTCATGCGAAAATCCTTGCGGTTCGAACTGGCGAACTGTTTGAGTTTGTTGTTTGCCTGAGCGCGCTTAGTGCGCGGCATCGTTGAGGCTGGCGAGGTAGGCCGACAGATTGCGGATATCCGCATCAGACAGACTTTCACCCTGCGCGCGCATCGTCGGATGGGCGCGTTCGCCTTTTTTGTATTCGGTCAGCGCGTTGACCAGGTAATCGTAATTCTGCCCGGTGATGCGCGGTACGTGGTAATTCGGATAGGCGTTCTTGTATCCGGTCACGCCGTGGCAGCCATGGCAGGTATAGGCAAGTTCGTGTCCCGCAGCGATATCGCCCTTGGCAACATCGGCGGCGAACAATGGCGTGGACAGCAGCAGGCAGGCGGCTATCGGGGCAAGCGACAAAAATCTCGACATGAGCGGGCTTCCGGCATTCTCTAAGGGGCAGGGCAGATATTGCACAATGTGGAAGTATAGCCGGTAAGCCGCATCTGCCACTAGCAGGCTGATAAGCAAAACTACGACGTGATTTTTTGCGGCATGTGCTCGAACATCATCCGCATCCGCTGCGCCTGTTGCAGCGGTTGGCCTAACTGCTGCGCCCGATGGCAGGCTTTGTATTGAAGTTCCGAACCGGCGCAGTATCTGGGCGCAAGTATTCGGCAAAATTCTTTTCCGGCTATTACCTGCCGCGGCATCTTATGCATTTTGATCGATCGAGTATCGAGGACACATTCGCGCGCGCCGGATTCCAAAATATCCGCATCGTGCTTGGTCATACGCCACTCATCGGTGGCTCGTTCGGCAGTCTGATCGGCTGGAAAATCAGCAATACCGGTTTGTCTGGAATGGCCGGTTATCCTTTGCAGGTTGCAGTCGATCTGGTCGCCGGCAGATCGACCACACTTCGAGTCATCGCCCGTCGTGCTTGATCTGTCGCTCGGCATTCCCTTGCACAACTCAAGCCGGTTTCTGGATGAACTGTTTTTTGTCTACGTGGGTTGCATCCGTTGCCGCGCGAAGGTTTTTTGATCGCGGTTACGGCTATTTCGCAGATGGGTCGGCAACCGTTGGATTGCAGGCCTGACGGATGCGAACTCACATCTATTGTTTGCAACCTTTTGCACTTCCGAGGCATCTCTTCACCTGCGTTTTCGCCTGCAGTCAAAAGTGCATTACTTCCGTCACGTATGACTATCGACTCTAGCGGGGAAGGGGTCAGAACACGCACAGTGCGCACCATGCGACTTGCACTACGTTGGTGATATAGTTTAGTATAACACCAAGTCATTATATTCCAGGGCGCCATGTCATGCAATCCAAATCCTTGAAACTCCAGCAATTTCTCCGCGGCGGCATTGTGCTGGCTGCGCTCGGTGCCTTGTCCGGTTGCGGGGGCGGCCAGGCTGCACCTGCGGCCGATGCCAAAAAGGATACTGTCAACGCGGTTCCGGTCGAAGTCGCCGAAGCCGGTCGCAACGCGATCAGCGCGAGCTACAGCGGCACGGCGTCATTGGTCGCAGATCATGAAGCCCAGGTCGTCGCAAAAACCAGCGGCGTGATGCTCAAGCTGTTTGTCGAGGAAGGCATGCTGGTAAAGCAGGGTCAGTTGCTGGCCCAGCTCGACGATGCCAACGCGCGCAGCAGCGCCGCGCAGACCGAAGCGCAGATGCACAAGGCCGAGGCAGTGTTCGCGCGCGCCGAGCAATCGATCAAGAAAGAGCTGATTCCAAGGGCCGAATACGATACCGACAAATTCGACATGCTGAGCCAGCGCGCAGCGTTTGAAGTCGCCAAGCTGCAGCTTGCGTATACACAGATTCTGGCGCCCGTCAGCGGCGTGATTGCCGAGCGTTCGGTCAAGATCGGCAACTACGTCCAGACCAACGCGACGATGTTCCGCATCGTCGGCATGGATCCATTACAAGCCGTGTTGAACGTGCCGGAACGTCAGCTTGGCATCCTCAAGGCCGGGCAGACCGTGCGGCTCGACGCCGATGCCTTGAGCGGCAAGAAATTCACCGGCGAAATCAAGCGCATTGCGCCGGTGGTCGATCCGGCTAGTGGCACGTTTCGCGTGACTTGCGAATTCCACGATACTACCGGCATTTTGCGTCCGGGCATGTTCGGGCGTATCGAAATCGTCTACGACCATCGCGAAAGTGCGCTCACCGTGCCGCGCTCGGCGGTAGTGGAAGAAGATGGCGAAACCTCGGTATTTGTGGTCGAGGCTGCGCCGCCTGCGGCAGCCAAGACGGACGCAGCAAAAACCGATGCAACAAAGACCAACAAGCCTGCCGACAAGGCAGTAGCCGCGGCACCCGCAGTGCCGGGCTTGGTCGCACATCGGCGCCTGGTCAAGCTCGGTTATCTCGATACCGATCGTGCTGAAATTCGCGAGGGCATCGAGGACGGCGCGCGCGTGATCACGGTCGGGCGCAACGCCGTGCGTGACGGCACTGCAGTGCAGGTTTTGCCGAGTCAGGTGGTCGAGAAGCAGGTCGCGGACAAAAAGGCATGAGCATCGTCGCTTTCGCCACGCGCCGCCGCGTGACCATTGGCATGGTCACGCTGACCCTGGTGTTGTTCGGCTTTATCGCGCTGGGCAATCTCAAGGTCAATCTGTTGCCGGATTTGAGTTATCCGACTCTGACCGTGCGCACCGAATACGAAGGCGCGGCGCCGCTGGAAATCGAAAGCCTGATCTCGCAGCCGGTCGAAGAAGCGATCGGCGTGGTCAAGAACGTGCGCAAGATCCATTCGGTGTCGCGCACCGGTCAATCCGACGTGATCCTCGAATTTTCGTGGGGCACCAACATGGAGCTGGCCGGCCTTGAAGTGCGCGACAAGCTCGAAGTATTGAGCCTGCCGCTCGAATCAAAAAAACCCGTGCTGTTGCGCTTCAACCCATCGACCGATCCGATCATTCGTCTCGGTCTGACTGGCGACAGCAAGAAGCCGGCATTGAACGAAGCCGAACTCAAACAGTTGCGTCGTTTTGCCGACGATGAATTGAAAAAGCGTCTTGAACCCACCGTCGGCGTCGCGGCGATCAAGGTCGGCGGTGGTCTCGAAGACGAGATCGATATCGATATCGACCAGCAGCGTTTGCAGCAGGTCAATCTCACCGTCACCGATGTCGCCAATCGACTGCGCGATGAAAACGTCAACGTTTCCGGCGGACGGATCGACGAAGGGTCGCAGCGGTATCTCGTGCGCACCGTCAATCAGTTCACCAAGCTCGATGAGATGCGCGATTTGCTGGTCAAGGTCGACAAAGGCGTGCCGGTGCGTTTGCGCGATGTCGCCGAAGTGCGCCAGGGCTACAAGGAACGCGAAGGCATCGTGCGCATTGATGGCCGCGAGGCGATCGAAATGGCCGTCTACAAGGAAGGCGACGCCAACACCGTGAGTGTGGCGACGGCAGTCAAGGCCGCGCTGGAAAAACTCAAACCCACCTTGCCGGCAAATGCGGAGCTGGCGCTGATCGACGACCAGTCGATCTTCATCCAGCATTCGCTCGACGATGTGCGCTTCGACGCCATGCTCGGCGGCGTGCTGGCGATCCTGATCATCTTCTTTTTCCTGTCCGATACCTGGAGCACGTTCATCATTTCGTTGTCGCTGCCGGTATCGCTGATCACGACGTTTTTCTTCATGGACCGCTTTGGCCTGAGCTTGAACGTGATGTCGCTCGGCGGACTCGCACTGGCGACCGGCATGGTGGTGGACGATTCGATCGTCGTGCTCGAAAACGTCGCAAGAATGCGCGAGCGCGGCATGTCGGTGATCGACGCATCGATCAAGGGCGCGGCGGAAGTTGCGATGGCCGTCACTGCATCCACGCTCACCACGGTCGCGGTATTTTTCCCGCTGGTGTTCGTGCAGGGCATTGCCGGACAACTGTTCCGCGATCAGGCGCTCACGGTGACGTTTGCGATGCTGATTTCGCTCGTGGTAGCGATGACCCTGATTCCGATGCTGGCCTCGCTCAAAGGCCGCGCGCCGCTCGCGTTCAAGGACGAGATGCCGCGCGAGCGTCCGTTGTGGCGCGATGTGCTGGGGTTTGGGCGGCAGTTGCTGAAATGGCCGTACGGCGACAACACACCGCAAAATTCGTTTTTGGCAGCGTTGTTTTGGTTGCTCAGCCTGCCGATAAAACTTGTGATCCTGCCGTTCTGGATTATTTTCCTCATCCTG
>JAYVTP010000227.1:0-5250 GCA_043788685.1 Pseudolysobacter sp.
GCGGCGTTGCTGGTCGTAGCTGTGCTCGCGTTGCTCGGGCTGATTTTTTGTGACGCGCCACTGTCGCTCAAGCTATCACTGGCGATCGTTGTGCTGACCTATCTCGGCCATTCGCTGCGGCGACTGCTGCAAACGAAATGGACGAGTCTGGTTTGGCACGCGCAAGGTTATTGGCGCCTGCATGCCGGCAGCGACGATCCGCATATCGCCGAGTTGATCGGCAGTACGCGGATCGGCTGGCTACTGGTGCTGCGTTTCCGTTTGCATGGCCGCCAGCGTTTCGATGCGTTGTTGTTACCGGATAATCTCGATGCCGATACCCGGCGGCGATTATATGTGCGTCTCGCCCGCGCGTTGCCCGATAATGCGACGGCTGATCACTCATCCTGATATTTGCAACGAGCAATATGTCTTCGAGTATTCACGCCGCCAAGCCTTTCGCTTGAACTCTGCGAAAAGCTGAGGCACTCTCGCCGCCATTGCGTGTTCCAGCTCTGCACCGATGCCCGCCACGCTTGCCAATTGGATCGCCTGATCGAATGTTTCGCCCCCTAGAACTCTTTATCGGCCTGCGCTACACCCGCGCCAAACGCCGCAATCATTTCATCTCGTTCATCTCATTGGCCTCGATCCTCGGCATTGCCGTGGGCGTGCTCGTGCTGATCACGGTGTTGTCGGTGATGAACGGCTTCACCAAGGAGCTGCGCGACAGCATCCTCGGCATGGTTTCGCATGCGACGATTTCCAGCCTCGACAACGGCGGTGTCGCCAACTGGCAGAACACCGTGAGCACCGCCGAAGCCGCGCCGCATGTGCTTGGTGCCGCGCCGTATGTCGAGCGCGAAGCGATGCTGCAACATGGCGATAGAGTCAGCGGCGTGGTGATTCGCGGCGTGATGCCGGAACAGGAAAGCAAGGTTTCCGAGATCGGCAAAAAAATGGTCGCCGGCAAGATCGATGATCTCAAAGTCGGCGGCTGGGGCATCGTGCTTGGGCGTGAGCTGGCGATGTCGCTGGGCGTCGAGGTTGGCGATTCTGTCATTGTGGTCGCGCCGGAATTCCGTGCCACACCGCTCGGTGCGATACCGCGCACACGGCGTTTCAACGTGGTCGGAATTTTTGAGGCGGGTTTTCAGGAATACGATTCCGGCCTCGCCGTGATGCAAATGGAAGACGCCGAACGCCTCTACCAGCTCGATGGCCCGACCGGCGTGCGGCTCAAACTCGACGACATGTTCGTCGCGTGGGATGTCGCACAGGATCTCACCGACAAGCTCGGCCACCTCTATCGCGTGCAGGATTGGCGCCAAGGCCACGCCAATTTTTTCCGCGCGATCGCGATGGAAAAAATGGTCATGTCGATCATTCTTTCGCTAATTATGGCGGTGGCCGTGTTCAATCTGGTATCTGCGCTGGTCATGCTGGTCAACGACAAACAGGCCGATATCGCAATCCTGCGCACGCTCGGCATTTCGCCCGCCAGCATCATGGGTGTGTTCATGGTGCAAGGCATGCTGGTCGGTGTGTTCGGAATATTGCTCGGCGTGCTCGGCGGCGTCGCGCTGTCGCTGAATCTGGCGGCGCTGGCGAAATGGGCCGAGCATCTGTTCGGCGTCGAATTCCTCTCAGCCGATATTTACTACATCAGCGAAGTGCCGTCCGATCTGCACTGGAACGATGTCGGCTGGATCGCGCTGGTCGCATTGGTATTTTGTCTGCTCGCGACTCTGTATCCAGCGTGGCGCGCGGCGCGCACGCACCCGGCGGAGGCGCTGCGTTATGAGTAACCAAGCGATGAAAAATGGCGAGATCGTGCTGCGCGCGGCGCATGTCACAAAAACTTATCACGAAGGCAAACTGCGCACGGAAGTGCTGCGCGATGCGAGCTTCGAGTTGCGCCGTGGTGAAACCATGGCCATCGTAGGCGCGTCCGGCACCGGCAAAAGTACCTTGCTGCATATTCTCGGTGGCCTCGACACCTTGAGCTCGGGCGAAGTCGAAGTGGCCGGGCGGGCGTTATCGAAACTGTCGGATCGCGAACGCGGTCGCGAGCGTAATCGTTCGCTCGGTTTCATTTATCAGTTCCACCATTTGCTGCCTGAATTCACCGCGTTGGAAAACGTCTGCATGCCGTTGCTGATCGGCGGCGTGGCAATTGCCGAAGCGCGCAAACGTGCGAGTGCGTTGCTCGATCGTGTTGGCTTGAGTGCGCGGCTCGAACACAAACCCGGTGAACTTTCCGGCGGCGAGCGTCAGCGTTGTGCGGTCGCGCGTGCGCTGATGACACGACCTGCGTGCGTGCTTGGTGACGAGCCCACCGGCAATCTCGATGAGGATAACGCCGCCCAGGTGTACGCGTTGATGCTGGAATTGAACCGCGAAATCGGCACCAGCTTTGTCCTGGTCACGCACGATCATGTGCTCGCACGACGCATGGATCGCGTGCTGGAATTGCGCGCCGGCGAACTGCACGAAATCACGAAAAAAGCCTGATCTTTGGAGTTTACGCCGATCTCGCGAACGGGTCGGCGCGCTTTATCGGTAACATGGGAATACGTGCCGCCTTGGCACCAGCCACGGAGTCGGGCATGTTGATCGTTGCGATAAAACTGCGTCGATGAAAGCGCCAGCGCTGACGCTATTGTCGGGCAGTGTCGCGCTGCTGGCAGGTGTGGTTGTCGTGCAATTGTTGCCGGAATTGCCGCCGCTCTGGCTGGAAATTTTCGGCCTGCTGTTTTCATTATTGCTGTTGTGGCGTTTGCCACGCTTGCGTGTGATCGCGGTTTTTGTGGGGGGTGCGGCGTGGGCGTGTTTGTGCGCCGATCATGCACTTTCGCAGCGATTGCCGCTCGCGCTTGAGGGCGAGGATATCCAGGTCAGCGGCACGATCATCGGCTTGCCGCAAGCGCAGGAAGGATCGACGCGATTCGAGTTCTATGTTGATACCGCGCTGCACGACAAGGCTAGCGTGCCGTTTACCGGTCACGTGCGCCTGAACTGGTATGCCAGCAAGGAGGGAGCGGCGCCGGACATCGCGCCGTGCTCGCGCTGGCAACTTGTGTTGCGTTTGAAACGACCGCGCGGCTTGATCAATCCGGGCGGGTTCGATTTTGAACGCCACGCGTTGGCCCAGGGCATCGTCGCCACCGGTTATGTGCGCGACGATGCGGCCAACCAGATGCTCGATCCCGGCAGCGGATTCTGTGTTGATCGCTTGCGCCAGAAAATTCTGCAGGGCATCGAAAGCGTGCTCGGCGATACGCCGGAAAGCCATGTCTTGCGCGCGATGGCATTCGGCGATCAGGCGGCGATGGACGAGCACGAGTGGGCGGTCGCCCGCGCCACCGGCATTCCGCATCTGATCGCGATTTCGGGTTTGCATATCGCGCTGTTCGCGGGCTTCGGCGTGCTGCTCGCGCGCTTGTTGTGGCGCTTGTTTCCGCGTCTCACCTTGCGCTGGCCGGCGCCGATGCTCGAAGCGCCATTGAGCCTGATCTTTGCGCTTTCCTACGCCATGTTGGCGGGATTCGGTTTGCCGACGCGGCGCTCGCTGGTGATGATCACGGCGATCCTCGTCGCGTCATTTGTCTGGCGCGCGCGTTCATCGTTTCATGGCCTCGCGCTGGCCATACTGGTGTTGCTGATCTGCGATCCTTTATGTGTATTGAGCGCCGGATTCTGGCTGTCGTTTGTCGGTGTGGCGTGGCTGATTTTGTGTTTGGGCGGTCGTGGCACACGTCGCCGCGGCTGGCGCGAAATGCTCAGTGCGCAGGGCATTGCCAGCATCGGCCTGTTGCCGTTGACGATCTGGTTTTTCGGTCAGAGTTCGCTGGTCGGCCCGCTGGCGAATGTGCTGGCGGTGCCGGTAGTGTGTTTTGTGCTGTTGCCGTTTGCGGTACTCGGTGGCCTGATATTTGTGCTCGCACCAACGCTCGGTGCACCACTGCTGCACGTCGCCGGCTGGGTCATGCATGGGCTGTGGTGGGCGTTGGAGAAAATGGCGGCGTGGCCGGCGGCGCAACATTATTTTCCCGAGCCGAATCTGCTCGCGCTGATGCTCGCGATGCTCGGTGCGCTGTGGCTGTTGTTGCCGCGCGGTTTGCCGGCGCGCGGGCTGGGTGTGGCCTTATTCCTGCCGCTGTTGTGGCCGCCCCATCCGCCGTTGTCCGATGGCGAAGTCGACATCACCGTGCTGGATGTCGGCCAAGGTTTGTCGGTACTCGTGCAGACGCGCGATCACGCCATGGTCTACGACACTGGCGCACGTTTTCCGAGCGGCTTCGATCTCGGCGAAGTCGCGGTGGTACCGGCGATGCGCGCGCTGGCGATCGCCCATCTTGATCGGCTGGTGATCTCGCACGGAGATAACGATCACGCCGGCGGCGCCGCTGCGGTGGTCGCCGCGTACACACCGGATATCAGCGAAGGCAGCCAGCCGCAACGCACGCACGTGCCGTTGCAGCATTGCGTCGCCGGAGAAATCTGGACGTGGAACGATGTGCAATTTTCGGTCGTGCATCCGCTTGCCGATTCGGCCGATCTGGATAACGACAGCAGTTGTGTCGTGGTGGTGCGCAGTACGAATGCGCAGTTGATTCTCACTGGTGACATCACTAGCAAGGTCGAAGCGCAAGTTGCGATCGAGATCGGTGCCACGGCTGCGCACACGGTGCTGATCGTGCCGCATCACGGCAGCAAATCTTCGTCGAGTCTCGCTTTCCTGCAGGCACTGCATCCGCAACTGGCGGTTGCAACCGCGGGATATCGCAGCCGTTTCGGTCATCCGCATCCGAGTGTGGTGACGCGTTATGCCGAGCAGAATATCGTATTTCTGAACACCGCCAGCAGCGGCTTTGTGCGCATGCATTTCAGCGCAGAAAACGGCGCCGAAGTTATCGAGCAGGGCCGTCTCGCGCGGCATCCGTATTGGCGCGAATAACCGCAGTCCACACACTGCAGCACAACGCGCAGGCAATTTGTCGCGTGGCTGTTATCATTCGACCTCGGCTGCGCGTTCGCGTGGACAACTCAGCTCAATAACAAGAGGTTGCTTCCAGTGCTAGAGATTTTGATGGCGGGCGGTTGGGCCATGTTGCCCATACTCATAGCTTCCGCGGTGGCGCTTGCCATCATTCTCGAACGTTACTGGAGCCTGCGCCACGATGCCGTGCTGCCGCCGAAACTCGGCGCCGACGTGCGCCAGTGGGCGCGTTCGGCGCAGCTCGATCCGGCGCATATCGAAGTATTGCG
>JAYVTP010000228.1:0-16982 GCA_043788685.1 Pseudolysobacter sp.
TTGCACCACGTTCTTTGCCATGACATAACCTCCAACCCATCAGGAGGTTGCAGTCTGTGCTTGCTGCGTATCAGGGGATGAGACAGAGGGGTAATCAGGTGACCTTTTGATTCGATCCGGCCATCGGACGTTCTTCGGTGACAAACAGATCGGTCTTGGCCTTGACCAGATCGGAGAGTTTCTTGAAACCGTACAGGCGTGAATCGAAATCCGGCTGCAGCTTGGTCAGATAACTGCCGAACATCGCGATATTCGCCCAGCCCGCATCGTCGTGCGATTGCTCCAGCGCGGCGAGCACGAATTTTTTCGGGAAGCTCGGCGTTGCGATTTTCGCGGGTTGCGGTGGTGGCGTGGTATTGGTCACCTTACGCACACGCGCAGGTTTTTCTGTGGGCGCTTCGACCTCATCGCGCGGCGTTGGCCGCAGCACTTCGGTGAAGATGAATTTGTGACACGCGTTGCGAAACGCCTCGGGCGTTTTCTGTTCGCCGAAACCGAGCACGGTCAGGCCTTCCTCGCGCACGCGCATCGCCAGGCCGGTGAAATCGCTGTCGCTCGTGACCAGGCAGAAGCCATCGAATTTGCGCGTGTAGAGCAGATCCATCGCGTCGATGATCAGCGTGCTGTCGGTCGCATTCTTGCCGGTCGAATACGCAAACTGCTGCACTGGTTTGATCGCGTAACGCTGCAATACTTTTTTCCACGAGGCGCTGGTCGGCGCGGTGAAATCGCCGTAAATGCGTTTGACCGTGGCTTCGCCGAAACGCGCGATTTCGGCCAGCAGGCCTTCGATTACCGCTGCCTGGGCATTGTCCGCATCGATCAGCACGGCCAGCTTCAAGCCGGATTCTTCGGTGTCGTTTTTTGTCGTGGATCGCGGCGTTGTCATCTTGATTCCCTGATCTCGATGCGTGAGCAGATGTGCAGTTGATGGGTCGGATCGAACAGGACGTTTTGCAACACTGATTCTGCATCGTGGTCGCAAGCAAGTCACGCATGAGGTGACGCGGATACACATCGACGCAGGCCGGCAGAGCCGCGTTGCAAACTGTTCAATACATGTCCGCGACATTTTGCCGTTTACAATCATGAATCGTTATTTGCATCGTCGCGCCTCAATCACGTTTGGAGAATCGCATGTACAAAACCCCCGCGTATGCCGCTATCACCGCCAAGGCACCGCTGACCCCGTATTCCATCGAACGCCGCGAACCCGCTGCGCACGAGGTGCTGATCGATATCCTGTTCTGCGGTGTTTGCCATTCGGATGTGCATCAGGCGCGCGAGGAATGGGGCAAGGGTATTTTCCCGATGGTGCCGGGCCACGAGATCGTCGGCAAGGTGGCCAAGGTCGGCAGCGCGGTCGAAAAATGGAAGGTCGGCGATACCGTCGGCGTCGGCTGTTTTGTCGATTCTTGCCGCGAATGCGCGCCGTGCAAGGCCGGCGAAGAACAATACTGCGACAAGGGCATGACCGGCACCTACAACAGTGTCGAGCGCGACAGCAAGCAGCCCACTTACGGCGGTTATTCGACGCGCATCACGGTCGATGAAAAATACGTGCTGCGTGTGCCCGAAAGCATTCCGCTCGAACGCGCCGCGCCACTGTTGTGTGCCGGCATCACCACGTATTCGCCGCTGCGGCATTTCGGTGTCAAGGCCGGCGACAAGGTGGCCGTGGTCGGCCTCGGCGGTCTCGGTCACATGGCAGTGAAACTGGCGAAGGCGATGGGCGCGCACGTCACCGTGCTGAGTCATTCCGATAACAAGCACGACGATGCGCTGCGGCTTGGCGCGGATGCATTCGCCGCGACTCACGACCGCAGCAATTTCAAGAAACTGGCTGGCAGTTTCGACTTCATCCTCAACACCATTTCCGCGCAGCACGATTACAACGCGTATCTCGGCCTGCTCAAGCTCGATGGCACGATGGTGCTGGTCGGCATGCCCGATCCGATTCCGCTTGCGGCAGGTTCGCTGATCATGCGCCGTCGCCGCATCGCGGGTTCGTTGATCGGCGGTATTCGCGAAACGCAGGAGATGCTGGATTTCTGCGCCGAGCATAATGTCGCCTCGGATGTCGAAGTGATCGCGATCGAGCAGATCAACGAGGCTTACGAACGCATGATCAAAGGTGACGTGCGTTATCGCTTCGTGATCGATTGCGCCAGTCTCGGACAGTGAGTTTCTGACGCTGGCAAATCGTACGTGCTCGGATTGGACTAACGCGATGCGGCTTTGATTTCTTGCGCGATTTCGGGATCGGGCTCCTGCCATGCCGCGAGCAGGATCTGCGCCTCGCTATGTGCAGCTTGTGCTGCGACACGATTGCCTTGCGCATAAGCGATGCGCACGAGCAGCGCCTGCGTTGCCGCGAGTCCGCCATTGTCGCTGGCGAAATAATCACGGCGCAGTTGTAAAAGCTGTTGCGCGAGTAGCTGCGCGTGATCGGTTTTGCCGAGTGCCAGGTACGTTTTCGCCAGACCCAGCAGGGCCTGCGCATAACGTGGATCGTTGTCGGCATTCAGCACGTGCAATGCGTCGAGCACCTGCTGATAAGTTTCTTGTGCGGCCTGCGCTTGGCCGTTGGCGAGCAGCGCGCTGGCCAGCGTGTTGCGGATCGATTCAAGATCGCGACTTTTGCCGAGTTTCGCCTCGGCAATCGCCATCGCCTTGCGTGCATGTTCCAATGCTTCCACCGCGTTACCGCGACGTCGCGCGAGTTGGCTCAGCGCATTCAAATCACTCATCACGAGTGGATGCGCGTTACCGACTTGGGCGCGATGTTTGTCGAGTGCATTGCGCATCAACGGCTCGGCCTGATCGTAGCGGCCAAGTCGCATCAGCACCACGCCCCAGTTGTTGCTGATCGTGATCGCCGGTGGCGTGGCTTCGAGATGGTTGGCGCGGAAGATCGCGAACGACTCGCCGAGCCGTGCTTCGGCGATCACAAAATGTTGTTGCGACATCGCCAGCAAGCCCAGCGAATTGAGTGTATTCGCGGTATCGGGATGTTGCGCACCGAGTGCCTGACGTTGAATTTCCAAGGCGTGATTTAGCGCTGTTTCGGCTTCGTCGAGCCGCCCTTGCTGGCGCAATGTGCCGCCGAGCAATTGCAGCGTTTCAGCGATCGCCGGATGATTACCGCCGAGACGTTTTTGTCGCACGTCCAACGCCAGACGCACTTCGACTTCGGCCTCCTTGCTGCGCATTTGCGTTATCAATTGCGTGGCGTAATCGTTGTGCATCTGCGCCACCGAGCTGTGTTCGGCACCAAGCGCCGCAGTGGCACGCGCGATCGCGTCGATGAACGCAGCGCTGGCGCCGTCGTAGTCGCCCAGACGACTCAACATCAACGCTTGCAGATGTCGATCACGGGCGCTATCGGCCGCACCTGGTGCGCCGCGCGCCGCATCCAGCACTGCGGCATTGCGGGTATCTTCAAGCGCTTGCTTGAGCTTGCCCTGTTTCTCGTCGAGCAAGGCACGCTCGGCATGCACGGCGCTTTTTTGCGCATCGTCGCGGCTGAGATTTTGCGCTTCGTCGAGCAGGGTTTGGGCTTCGTCATACTTGCCGGTCTCGCGTTGCACGATCGCCAGCTCGAGCGCACCACGCGCGCGTTCGGCCACATCGCTTTGACCCGAGCTTGCCGCCAGTGCGCGTGCTTGCGTCAGCAACGTGATGGCATGCTCGAACTGCCCCAGTTGCCGATAAAGAATCCCGAGCGTCTGCAACATGCTGGCTTGCAAGCGCGGTTGATCGGCGAGTTCGGTCTGCGCGCGCGCAGCGCCTTGGTCGAGCAGGTCGCGCGCGGTGATGCGTGCACCAGCGGCACGATCCGGTGCCGACGCATCAAACACGCTGGTCAAAAATCGCTGCGATGCCTGCGCCAGCGCGGCTTCGTTTTCGGCACGATGCGCCTGCCACAGCGCGATGCTGCCAGCAATGATGATCGAGCTCAGGGCGAGCACGCTGGCAAAACTGGCGATCACATGGCGACGCACAAAACGGCTGAGTCGATAGCTGGTGCTATCTGCACGCGCTTTGATCGGATGATTGCCTTGCCAGCGTCGGATGTCGTCGGCGAATGCCTCGACCGTGGCGTAGCGGCGCGCGGGTTCGTCATCGCACGCACGCGCGACAATGATGCCAAGATCACCACGCAAGGATTTCGGCGTAATCGTGCCGGGGCCGTTCGCATCGACCTGCAAACGCGCCTGCATCAATCGTAACGCTGGCCGGCCGGTAGTCGCATACGCATTGCCGTGGAAACGCGCGCCGCTGAGCAGCTCGAACAACAGCACGCCGAGGGCATGGATATCGGTCGCGGTAGTTATTGCCTCGCCGCGAATCTGTTCGGGCGCGGCGTAGGCGCGCGTGAGAAAACGCGCCGCTGCGGTGGTCTGTTCGTCCTGTTCGGTGTCTTCGAGCACTTTGGCCACGCCGAAGTCGAGCAGCTTCGGCTCACCGCTCGCATCGACCAGCACGTTGCCGGGCTTGATATCGCGATGCACGATCAACTGCCGATGTGCGTACGCCACCGCATCGCACAGCTTGCGCAGCAGCTCCAGGCGCTGCGTGAGATCGGCCTGGGTCTGCTTGACCCATGCCATCAGCGGCTGGCCTTCGACATATTCCATGACCAGATAAGGCTGGCCGCTGGCGCTCAGGCCTCCATCAAGCAGGCGCGCGATATTCGCATGTTGCAGGCGTGCGAGGATCTGTCGCTCGCGGCGAAAACGCAGCAGAATGTCGCTGCTGTCCATGCCGCGTCGAATCAGTTTCAATGCGCCGTATTGCACGAAGTCCGCGCCGCTGCGTTCGACCAGAAACACCGCGCCCATGCCGCCGCGTCGGAGCGTGCGCTGCACGCGCCATGCACCGATTGCGGTATCGACCGGCAACTCGTCGAGGTTATCGTCGTCGGCCGGCGCCAAGGTCGCGGCAAGCGCGAGGGCAGGTCGATCGAGTATCGGCGCGCCATGTTGGGTTGCGAGCAACTTCAGCACCTGCGCATGCATTTCCGTTTCGTGGCCGTAGTGTTGCGCGAGCCAGTCGGTTTGCGCTTCGAGTGGCTGATCGAGAGCTTCGCGCAGCAACGCGAATGCGCGGCGCTTAAGTTCGAGATTCATGCGTGCCCTGGCTGCTCATCTCGCTGGACAAAAGCGCGCGTGCCGCTTGCCAGTCGCGCATCACCGTGCGCAGGGTCAGGCCTTCGATTTCGGCGATCGCGGAAAACGCCATGCCGCCGAAAAAATGCAACTGCACGACGCGCGCCGCACGCTCATCGATCTGCTCCAGCGTGGTCAAGGCCTGATCTAGCGCGAGCACTTCAAACGCATCGTCGGCAGCATCAGGCAGCGCTTCATCGAGCGTCACATGCAGTGCACCGCCGCCGCGTTTGTCGGCCTGATTACGCCGCGCGTGATCGACTAGCACCTGGCGCATCGCCCGTGCTGCCAATGCCATGAAATGCATGCGACTGCCAGGCGGCAAGGCTTGCGGTGCCGCGAGCTTGATGAAGGTTTCGTTGACCAGCGCGGTGGTCGAAAGGGTTTCGTTGTAACCGCGCCGCAACTGCCGATGCGCGCAACGACGCAGCTCTTCGTAGAGCACGTCATACAACTGATCGCGCGCGAGATCATCACCGCGATCGGCGGCCGCGAGCAGTTCAGTGACGTTGTCGTTCATGCGAACTCCGGAAATAGCACAAACACTGGAAGGTTCGTTGTGATTTGCACACAGCATTGCGCGAGCGCGCATTGTACGGAGCCTGGATGGTGCGCGGCGTTATTTGCAAGATGGGCAGCCATTCGACTTGCGCGTTAGCGAAAAAAATCCCCCGGCGTTTACACGTCGGGGGATCGATGTTTCAAGCGGTGCTGATGCGTGACAATTACCGATGCGCTATGCGTGCGCTGCGCTTTGCACCTATGGCGTACAGATAGCGAATGCCTTGAAGGTTATTGGGCCACCGCCGCCGCTACCGAAGTTTGAGCCGGTGACGGTCCAGCCGTCATTGGTGGCGTTCGGGAAGCTTTCGTTGAGGACCGTAAAATATTTGCTACCCGCGATGATCGACATGCCGCCGCTGACCACGCGTTGTGTGCTTGGACAAAGCACAGTGATGGTACAGGTAGTCCCGGATGCACAGTCTGTGGTCGTGGTCGGCGTCACCGTGGTCAGAGTCTGGCTGAGTATCGGTGTTGCACCGGTAGCACCGGTTGATCCTGCTGGCCCAGTCGCACCCGTAACGCCTTGCGGACCCTGTACACCCGTCGCTCCCGCACCTGTGGCGCCGGCCGCACCGGTGATACCAGTTTGACCCTGTACCCCCGTCGCACCCGCTGCGCCAGTCGCGCCGGTCACACCTGCGCCGGTAGCGCCTGTTGCACCGGTTGCGCCAGTTGCACCCTTGGCCCCCGCCGTACCGGTCATTCCGGTTGCGCCGGCCACGCCTGCGCCGGTTGCACCGGTCGGGCCAGTAACGCCTTGCGAACCCGTCTGTCCGGCAGCGCCAGTGACGCCTGCTCCGGTAGCCCCGGTATTACCTATTGAGCCAGTGGCACCAGTGCTTCCCGTTGCGCCCTGAGTACCCGTAGCACCTGTTACACCTGCGCCTGTGGCACCCGTAGCACCGGACGCACCAGTCGTGCCGGTCGCACCTTTTGCTCCAGTTGTTCCGGTCATTCCGGTTGCGCCGGCCACGCCCGCGCCAGTCGCACCCGTCGGACCAGTAACACCTTGCGAACCAGTCGGTCCGGCAGCGCCAGTGATGCCGGCTCCTGTAGCGCCGGTATTACCGATTGAGCCGGTTGAGCCTTGCACGCCGGTAGTGCCAGTTGCACCGGCCGAACCGGTAGCGCCATTGGCTCCGCTGCCTGTAGCACCAGTTGCGCCGGCAAGGCCATTGCTTCCGGTGAGTCCGGTAGTGCCCGTTGCACCGGCCGAGCCGGTTGCGCCGGTTGCGCCATTAACTCCGCTGCCCGTAGCACCGGTTGCGCCGGCAAGGCCATTGCTGCCGGTGAGTCCGGTAGTGCCCGTTGCACCGGCCGAGCCGGTGGCGCCAGTTGCGCCATTCGCGCCGCTGCCCGTAGCACCAGTTGCGCCGGCAAGGCCGTTGCTGCCGGTGAGTCCGGTAGCGCCTGTTGCACCGGTGGCGCCCGTGCCACCAAATCCGGTTGCGCCGGTACTACCGGTGGGGCCAGCAGTGCCTGTGGGCCCGCTAACACCGGTGGGGCCAGCAGTGCCTGTGGGCCCGCTAACACCGGTCGGGCCGGCAACGCCAGCGGGAGAATTCAATGCGTATTGCGCCACGGGAACCGTACCCACCGGTTGACGTGCCGATAGGGTCTGGCCGTTGACGGCAATTTCGAGCCAATATTGTTGTGTATTGAATACTTGGCCGAAATCAAGGTCGGTGGTAAACAAACCGTTGACTACGGTTATGTTTTGCGCCGGGATCGCCAAGCCAACCTGACTGCCGCCAGTAGCAGCGTCGTACAACTTGAAGGTGAAGGTATAGCTTGCCGAAGCAGGCAATGAGCCACCTGCGCTCAGCTGACCCTGATAGGTAAAGGCCGTGGTCTGCGTTTGCGCAGCTTGTGCCACATCAAATGCGCTCATCGACATCAGCGCGCCGGCAACGTACATGCAAAGTTGATTACGTTTCATGATCCACACACCTCGAATCCGTTAAAGAATATTTCGTCGCGTCCGCTGATCGCAGCCACAGTCCAGAACCCGGAAATAACCGAATACGTACCGCCGCTGGAATAGCCCGGCACCGGTTGCCCGATCGTGCCCGACAGGTCGAAACAGTTGTTGTGCGCATGTAATTGACCGACGCCGGTAATCACGTGCCAATCGATGCTGAAGGTCGGATTGACCTGAGGTGCAGCAGTGCCGGCGGACGTTGTTGTCTGCTGTGTTGATTGCGCGATCACAGTGTTACTCGCAGCAAACAACGCCCCCGTGAGCAAAAGCGCTGCGCGTAACCGAAAAGATGAACAGATGCTCGAACGCATCCAACCTGGTTTTATTCGCATGAAAGCCCCTGTTGCTGAATACAAAAAACCGTCTAGCTGGTAATTCAGCGCACCAGTATTGCGTACGCCAAAAAATTTCTAAGCACAACGGTGCCGCGAAACTAATCCGCCGCACTTACAGCTTTATTGATGATCTGTGAACCCTATCACGCATTTATGCGAAATAGAACGATATTTACAAGCAAAAAATGTGCTAACGCTGCTGGTCAGACCACTAACAGGGGTGTCGAAAATTGATCTGATCACGCAAGTTTCGGTGGGATGGATGCAGGGCTGATTTGTCGCGCAACAATGCTGCAAGCTATCAGCGGATATCGCTGAGCATCTGCTGCACGCGAGTATCAGCGAGCTGAAGATCGATCTGATCCAGTTTGGTTTTTCCGGCGGACAATTCGGCCAGCAAGGTGCTCTGGATTTTGCCGCGGGCGAATGCCGTGGCGTAGGGCAGGCGCGTGAAGGTGACCATCGCGTAACGTGGCACAAAACGCCCCGGATGGCGCTCGGTGAGAATGCGTTCCAGCGCACGCCGCAACAAGAAATCCGGCGCGGCCACTGAGTCGCGCATCTCGATATAGTTTTCCAGCGCCATCGCCGCGATCGCCTCGGCGTTGGGGCGGCGCCGGCTTTCGAATTCGGCGAATACGCCCGCCATATCGTGGCCACCGGTTTCGAGCAAATCGGCAAGTTCGACCGCATCCTCGAAACCGCAGTTCATGCCTTGGCCGTGGAACGGCACGATAGCGTGCGCCGCATCGCCGAGCAGCAAGGCGCGGCCGTCCAGATGCCAACGATCCAGATGCAAGGTGCCGAGCAGGCCGACCGGATTGTGGATGAAGTCTTCGATCAAGCTCGGCATCAGCGGCACCGCATCGGCGAAATCGCGCGCAAAAAAATCGGCCACCTGTTCTGGGCTCACGACACTCGCGAAACTCGGATCGCCGCTGTTCGGCAGGAATAAGGTGACAGTGAAACTGCCTTCGGCATTCGGCAGGGCGATGCACATGTAATGCCCGCGCGGCCAGATGTGCAAAGCATTGCGTTCGATCGCAAAACGTTCGCCGGCGTTGCGCTTGTCGGCAAGCTCCGGCGAAAGTGCGCTCAGCGGAAAATCGCCAAGCGCTGGAATTTCGAGCTCCTTGTAACCATGACCCAGCGGCTCGAAACGTTCGCCGAGTGGGGCGACGGCATTGATCGCCGCGCGCAGTGCCGAACCCGCGCCGTCGGTGCCGAGCATGATCGTGGCTTGGTGCTCGCGAATTTCTGCACTGGCTTCATCGAACATGCGCAGAGTCGAACTCGCGAAATCCGCAGACTCGAGCCGTTGCCCGAAATGAATTTTTGCACCGGTAGCCTCGGCGGCTTCGATCAGCAGCGTATTGAGCTGGCCGCGGTTGATCGACCAGATCACTTCGCTGTCGTCGCGCCCGTAGCGCAGCAGTTCGCTGTGACCATCCAGCGCATGCACCATGCGTCCGCGCATCATCACGGCGTGGCGCATCACTGCCTCGGTGAGGCCGGCCAGACGCAAGCCGTGCATGCCGCGTTCGGCCAGCGCAAGGTTGATCGAACGGCCGCCTAGATAACCGATTTTTCGCGGGTCGGCACGACGTTCGAACAACTCGACCGCAAACCCACGTTGCGCGAGCAAGGTGCCGAGCAGTGCACCAACCAGACCGGCGCCGATGATCGTGATGGGTGGGCGAGAGGACATCGTGTTCAAGATGACATCAACGATTTGCCGCCCATTGTTTTGTGGCATCGACAAAATAGCGGCAGTCGGCATAACGGTTATACAGCGGCGTGGGTGCGACCCGGATCACGTCCGGCTCGCGCCAGTCACCGATGATGTGCTGCGTGCCGAGGTGGTCGAACAATGCGCGGCCGCTATCGCGCGGACCATGCACACGCAGGCTGAGTTGTGCGCCGCGCTGATCGGGTGCAGTCGGTGTGACCACGCTCAATACGCCTTCGAGTTCGCGCTCGATCAGCCAGATCAGGTACGCGGTCAAGCGCTGCGATTTTGCGCGCAGATTGTGCATGCCGGCGCGGTGGAAAATCTCCAGCGATACGCGCAACGGTGCGAGCGCGAGAATCGGCGGATTCGACAACTGCCAGCCGTCTGCACCAACGGTCGGCACGAACTGCGAACCCATCTGGAAACGTGTGGATTTTTCGTGTCCCCACCAACCGGCAAAACGTGGCCGTGATGTTTGCGCATGACGCTCGTGCACAAAACAACCACCGACCGCACCCGGGCCGCCATTGAGATATTTGTAGCTGCACCAGACCGCGAAATCGCAATGCGTATCGTGCAGTTGCAGTGGAATATTGCCGACCGCATGGGCGAGATCGAAGCCGACCACACAACCCTTGCGATGCGCGATCTCGGTGATCGCACGCAGGTTAAAAACCTGGCCGGTCAGGTATTGCACGCCGGGCAACAGCACCAATGCAATGCGTGCGCCATGCTCGTCGAGCACGCGCTGGATCGCATCGAGCGACAACGTGCCATCCGCCGCATCGGCTTCGATTTCGATCAAATCCGTGGCTGGATCGAAACCATGAAAACGCACCTGCGATTCCACCGCATAATGATCGGAAGAAAACGCGCGTTTCTCGATCAGGATTGCCGGCCGCTCGGTTGTCGGGCGATAGAAACTCACCATCATCAGATGCAGGTTCACGCTTAGCGTGTTCATCGTCACAACTTCAGACGGCATTGCGCCAACCAATTCGGCGAGATGATCGCGCACGAATTCGTGATAATCCATCCACGGCAAACGGCCGCGGAAATGGCCTTCGACGGCAAGGCTGCCCCAATAATCCATTTCCGCATTGACCGCATCGCGCACGCCGCGCGGTTGCAGGCCGAGCGAATTGCCGCACAGATAAACCTGTTCGCCGCTGGTGTGGTTCGGAATCAGGAATTCATCGCGGAAAGCGCGCAACGGATCGGCCGCATCCTGCGCCTGTGCCCACTCCAAACTTGCTTCGAAAGATGAACTCACTGCTGCACGCTGCGCATCAGTAAATCGCAGCCTTGCTCATACGCCTTGGTCCAAGCGCTGGTGGTTGCGGGCAATAACGGACGCACGCAACGCACGTGAATGCCGAGACTTTCGCGGAACAGATACATGTCGCGATACTGGTAACGCTTGCCCGCATCCGTGCCGGTGTAGCGCAGATGCGTGGCATCGTTGCTGCCGACTTCTTCAGTGTAGGAATTGATCTGCTTGGCCTTGGCCATGCCGGAGGCAACGAAACTCGCGAACTCATTGGCGTCGGCAAAATGCCGCGTGTCGACGGTCACGCGCGTCGCTGTATCGGTGCCCTGATCAGCCGGGTCCCTGACCTGAAACGCGATCGCCTGCGGGCTGCCTTCGGTTTTCTGCAGGATCATCGACCAGTCCGAGGGCACCTTGAAACGGATCGCGCCATCGTTCAGCGAATAATCGGTGGCGGTCTGCGCATGTACTGCGCCGACCAGCCAAAACAACAGGGCGAAACGGGAGAGAAAATTCATCGAGGTCTCCAAGTAGATGGCGTTATTCGGCGCGCTGAAAACGGCTGGCGGGCAGGCCGAGCCATTGCAGCGCGCTGACATGATAAAGCTGCGCTTGTTGTGGCAGCGGCAGGTCGAGTTTGGCGATGCCGCTGCCGGGTTTCTGTTCACCGAGCGGGAACGGATAGTCGGTGCCGAGCATCACGTGTTCGGCGCCCGCAACCTCGATCAAGTAGCGCAACGCTTGTTCATCGTGCACGCACGAATCGAAAAACAGGCGATCGAAATACTCGCGCGGATTGCGTGCATTGTCGGTCGCGACCAGATCCGGACGCATGCGAAAACCGTGCTCGATGCGCCCGATGGTGTAGGGAAACGAACCGCCGCCATGGGCAAGACATACACGCAAATTCGGCAGCCGTTCGAGCACGCCACCGAAAATCAGGCAGCACGCCGCGCGCGATTGTTCGGCCGGCATGCCGACCAGCCACGGCAACCAGTATTTCGGCATCGACTCGCGGCCCATCATGTCCCACGGATGCACGAGAATCGCCGCACCGAGATCGGCGGCGGCCTCGAAAAACGGGAACAATTCCTCGGCGTCGAGATTCCAGTCGTTGATATGCGATCCGATCTGCACGCCTTGCAACCCGAGCTGGTCAATGCAGCGTTCGAGCTCCTGAATCGCCAGCGTCGGCGATTGCAGCGGCACCGTCGCAATACCTGCGTAATGCTGCGGATAAGTACGACATAAACCGGCCATGTGATCGTTCAGATGCTGGTGCAGTTCCAGCGCTTGACTCGGTTTGGCCCAGTACGAAAACATCACCGGCACGGTCGATATCACCTGTGTCTGCACGCCATGTTGCGCGTATTCGTCGATGCGTAATCGCGCGTCCCAGGTGTTCGGCCAGATCTCGCGAAAGAAATGGCCGTCCTTGTAGATGCGGTGGCTGCCGTCGTCGGTATGGTGGATCACCGGGAAACGCGGATCGGCGTATTTCTCGGCGAGATTCGGCCAGTTGCGCGGCAGGATATGGGCGTGGGTGTCGATCTTGAGCATGCGCCAAGTTTACCCGTTGCGCGCGCGCTTGGCTGCGTCGAGTTTCGCATTCTCCGAATTCGTATCGAGCTCGGCGGCAACATCCGCGGCCGCGGCGGGATTGTTCGTTTCGAGCAGATGCGCGAGCGTGTCGACGCTGTCGGTGATGCGGTCGCTGGCGTAGATTAATGCCAGTGCAAGATCGCGTTGCTCGGGTAGATCGAGCTCGGGTTCCAGTATTTGTGCAAAGGCCTGCTGATGCGCGCGCAACTCGGCGGTCACGGCAATCGACTGCTCAGCGCGTAGTGCGGTTGCAACGTCGCCGAGCGTGGCGCCGATGCGCGCGGAAAATGCGAGCGTACTCTGGCGCTGCGGCAGAATGCTGGTGGATTGCAACTCGGCTTCGAGACTCATCGCCGCGCGCGCAAATCGATTGGTGTTGGCGACGATGCCTTCGGCGAGCCGGCTCAATTCCATATCAGCTCGCGGTTCGGCGCGCAATCGTTCCAGCGATGCCTGCACGTTGGTACGTGCCGAGCGCGTGGCGCTGCGGGCATCGCTACGCGCGCGTTCGTCGGCATCGAACAAGGTCGAAAAATAATTGCGATACGCGTCGACCAGCGTGGCCAGTGCGGGGCGCACGCGCGAGCGTTCCCAGGTCGGCCACAACGCATAGGCGAGCAATGCCAGGGTGCTGCCGCCGATCGTACCAATACCGCGCGCGAGCATGGTGTCGCCAGCGGCTTCGCCGAGTAGCGACAACAAAACCACGATCAGGCCGGTCAGCATCGCGATCGCAATGCCGTAATGCATTGCGGCGAGTTCGCGAAACGCAAAGCACAGAAAACCGAGCAGGACGATGCGCTCCCAGATACCGCCGAGCGCGAAGTGCACGATCGCTGTAGCCAATACCAATCCAATCAGCGTGCCGATCACGCGCAGCAGCGCAAACGTGAACGTGCCGCCAAAATCCGGCTTCAATACGATCGCCAATGTCATCGGAATCCAGTAGCCATGTGCAAGGCCCGACAGGCGTTCCACCGTCACCGCAAGCGCCAGGCAAACGGCGCAACGAATCGCGTGTCGGCACGCGATCGAGGACAACGAAAGATTGGCGCGCAAGGTTGCCAGCGGATTACCCGGACGCAGCGCTTGCGGCAAACGCAGCTCGATTTCCTGTGCCTGTAATTCGCCGCGACTACCGGCGTGACTGGCATTGCGCACTGCGGCGCGCAATTGACCACCAAGGCCAACTGCCCGCGCGCAGGCGATATGCGTGAGCGGCGCATTGCGCACGTCGCGGCCGCTGTCGCGTGCGGCGATCATTTCCGAGAGCACGATTTCGTAACTCGCGATCAGACTTTCCGCATGCAACGGTGCCGCGCCACTGCGCAAGGCATCGGCGATTGCGTCAAGCACGTCGCCACTGCGCGCGAGCAATTGTTCAATGCGATGCTGATTCGCGGCGATGGTGAATTGCTCGCGCAGATCGGCCAGTGCGAGTAGCTCGATGCGCAGGCGTTCGGCCACGCCGGCGAGCACGCGAAACGCATCCATCGCCAGACCACGCGCACGATGCGCACCGTGCAGCAGCACTTGCAGATTATTGATCGCTTCGGTGAGTGGTGGCGCCTGATGGCTTTCGTGGCGCTGGCGCGCATTGATCGCGAGCTCCGCATACACCGCTGCAAGCGCGTAACGCTCGGGCCGATAACGTTGCAGCGGCCACGCCGCGATCGCGAGCAAAGTTTGCAGCAAACCGCCGGTAAAAATCAGCGTCGAGGCGAGCAATGCCGCGTGCGGCGCGCGCGCCTCGGCGCCGCACACGATCAGCAGGATCATGCTGGTCAGGCCGACGCGTGCGGCTTCCGGCCCGAGCGCCACGAGCATCGCACCGGCGAATCCGCACAGCGCGGTTGCGATCACGATCAGGATATCGTGGCCACCCAGCGAAAATCCGACGTAGGCCGACAAGCCTGCCATCAATGCCGCCGACAACATACGCTGCAGGCGCAGGCGATACGGCCCGGGGCGATCCGAAAACATCACGTTCAAGGTGCCTGCGGCGACACCGGCGCCTGCTTCGATGTGCCCGCTCAGCGCCCCCACTACCAGCGGCAGAAGAAATCCGAAGGTGTTGCGCAGCGCCACGCTGTACGGCACCTCGCGCGGCTTCAATCGCAGCATTTCCTGCAGCAGATACGAGTGGAAGCGCGGCGCGGGAGTCGACATGCAGTTCAGCAATTCCGGGCGCGATACAGCCGCATCGTTCGCTGTATCAGGCTCATGGTTTCGGCGCGATGCTACGGCGCAACGAGCCGAGCAGGATATCGATGCCGCGCGTATATTCCTGTTTCCATTCGGCACTCGCCGCGGCGAGATCAGGCGCACTCGCGACGACGACGATGCCGGTGTCGGCATTCCACAGGAAATTCTCGCGAATCACGGTGGTCTGGTCGCCCTTGCGAATCTGATAGCGGATCGCTTCTTCGCTGTCGTTGGCGCTGTGCTCGAGTTCGACATAGCCAGGGAAACGCGTGTTGTCGAGGGTCGCTTCGCCGCGCGTCTTGCGGAACGTGGTCATCGCCGCGCCGACAAAGATCACCACGCCGACATTGGCCGCTTGCGTGTTGTCGGCGCTGGCTGGATTGCGCACTTGAAACGCGAGTTGGATGCGGTCGGGATCGGTGCCGGCATCGACCGGAATCCACTCCACCGGCACCGTGATATCGAGGCTCATGCCGCGCGGGCGAAAATTCCGTAGCTCCTCGGCATAGGCGGGCAATATGCAGATCAGAGCGAGCAGAACGACCAGCCACGAACAGGCGCGCGCGTCACGGCTGCGCAGGGCGAATTCACTCATGCTGGGTGAACAAAAAAACATGCGAGCAAGTTTAACCGCTCCACGCCGTGAATGGCACGCGGCGAGCTTTTTATATTTGCGGCGCGAGGTATTTTTGCGGCGCCGGATGCACCTGTCCGCACTCGCTGCAGGTGCGATCCTTGATCGAGCGATAAAAGCGCTCGAACACCGCTTGGAACTGCGTCTCGATATTGGTCAGCGCGAAAAATTCTTCATACAACGTGTGGTGGCAGTTTTCGCAAAACCACATGAGGCCGTCTTTCTCGTTCGCCAGCCGTTTGCGCTCGATCACCAGCCCGACCGAATCCGGCATACGCTGCGGCGAATGCGGCACGCGCGGTGGCAACAGGAAAATTTCGCCAGCGCGAATCGGAATATCGCGCGGTGCACCGTCCTCCATTATCTTGAGCACCATCTCGCCTTCGAGTTGATGAAAAAGTTCCGGGCCTTCGTCCCAGTGATAATCGGTGCGCTGGTTCGGACCGCCGACCGCCATGCAGAAAAAATCCTGATCCTGCCAGATCAGCTTGTTGCCGACCGGTGGTTTGAGCAGGTGGCGGTTTTCGGTGATCCAGCGTTGCAGATTGATGGGCGGTGACAGGCGCATGGGATCGATCCGGAAAAAGTCGGCTCACAATAATGGCCGACGGCGTGCTTTGCAAAGTCATTGACGTGCGACATGGCGAAACCAGAAACAGCGCATCGAAAGGATGGTCAGAGGGTATCTGTGCCTGGGGTTCTTCAGCACTGTAGCGATTTAAGAATGGTGCATGCGCATGCGCTCGTTGTTTTCTGCCAACGCCAGCACCTTGCCGGCGTATGTAGCAAACTTGGGCAACATCGTCGACGGTTACCTGACCGGCCGAACAGCCACGTTCATCGTCGTGCGGCAGAACCCTGATTTGACACTGTCCGGATACCACATGGAATACACCCAAGGTGCGGACGGCACGTGGCGAATCTCAAGCATGTGAGACAGAACATGAGCGCCAAAAAACACCCGGGTTTTTGGTGGAAGACTCTTCTGGCGGCTGTTGTGATCGCTGGGTTAGCGTCCGTGGCTGCCTTGGCCACATCGGTCGAGTCTGGGCTGCAGAAGGCCAAGACGGGAATCGTGCAAGAAGTGGCCACGAAGCAACCCATCGCGGGCGCTTATGTGGTGGTGCGTTGGTACCACTACAACATCGACCGATGGATGTTCGGGCACGGTGGACGAGGCGGGATTGAGTGCGTACACCGGGAGGTGGCATCGACTGACATAGCTGGGCACTACGTTATCCCATCGACTGAAGACAAATTTGAGGTCCACCGTGTGGTGAGCCTTCAGTACGACACACGCTACTACTGGGACTTGACTGCTTACGCGCCGGGCTATCTCTGGGCGTGGCCGCAAAACATGTACCAGACTGGCGGCAAGCATCCGGCTGCCCGAGGGTGTCGGTGATTTTGTGTAAAGGGGATTATCGTTACTGCTGCGGCATACGTTCATCGAACAGAATAGTGAATCGGTTCAGCGCTGATTTCCGG
>JAYVTP010000229.1:0-1657 GCA_043788685.1 Pseudolysobacter sp.
GCCCTGCTCGACCGCCAATACTGGGCGCCGGAAGATGCGCAGAAACATCCATACGATGACACCGGCTGGTCGATGGGCGATCAGTTCGGCACCGAGGTGGTACGGGTAACCGATAACGGTATCCTGAGCATCGCGGCGCAAGCCGTGACCGCGACGATCAATGCGCCCGGTGGCGTGCATGGCGAAGGTGCGATTTATGTGATTGACAATCATGCCGACATCGCACTGATCACGTTGCGCTATGCGTTCAAGGGCGCGGACATCGCGGTCGCCGAGAAAGCGCTGGATATGAATGGTCGCCATTTCAATGCGGGGGCGTTGATTATTCGCGGCGCGAGCGGAAAAGCCTTCGCCGACAAGCTGATCGAACTCGGCCTCGACGCCTACGCCACCAGTGCGGCACCGGATGTGGCGACATATCGACTTAGCGCGCCGCGGATCGCGCTGATGCACACGTGGCTGGATACGCAAACCGAGGGCTGGTGGCGTATGGCGCTGGACAAACTCAAGGTGCCGTATAGCTACATCAACACGCAAACCGTCGCGCGCGAAGACGATCTGCGGCGCAAGTACGATGTGATCCTGTTCGGACCGGTCGGCGTCGACAACTCGCAACTGATCGTCGATGGCTTGCCGATGTGGGGAAATGCGATGCCGTGGAAAACCACGCCGCTGACACCGAACATGGGCAACATCGACAGCACCGATGATATCCGTCCCGGCCTCGGCGGCGCGGGTGTGGCACATCTGCGCAAGTTCATCGAGCAAGGTGGATTGTTTGTCACTTCATCGGACAGCGCGAAATTCGCGATCGACGAAGGCCTGGCGCCCGGCGTGTTCGTCGCATCGGCGAAAGATTTGCGCGTGGTTGGCAGCGTGCTCGGCGCGGAAGTCGTCGATGCGGTCAGCCCGGTCGTGTTCGGTTACAGCAAGAATTTCGCGCTGTACAGTCCGAACGGCATGGCGTTCACGCTGAGCAATCAGATCAGCGGTGACGACGGCATCGCCAATGCCAAGGATTACAAGCGCCCGACCGGACGCGGCGGTCCGAACGAAATGGATACCGTGCAATCGCGCGGCGATAGCGAAATACCGGCCCTGCCCTCGGCTAAACCATGGCAAGCATTGCCGCTGAACGCGGAACAGCAACGCAACAATCCGTTTGCGATACCGGCCAGTCTGCGACCGAAAACCATTGTGCGTTTCGCCGATGCGGATGACTTGCTGATTTCCGGCCTGCTGCAAGGCGGCGGTGCCTTGGCACAACGTGCGGCGGTAGTCGATGCGCGCCTCGGTCACGGTCATACGCTACTGTTTGCCAACAATCCGATCTGGCGCGGCGAGACTATCGGCAGCTACGCGTTGGTGTTCAACGCGATGTTGAACTTCGATCATCTCGATACGGCGGAATCTGCGAAATGATCTGAACTATGCCGTCGTTGTCGCATAGGCAAGAATGACGGTGAACCGATAAACGCCATGCGTGAAAAACGCATGGCGTGGTCAGCGTCCCGAGCCTGGATTGGCGGTTTACAACCAGTCGGTCAACATCACACCGAGCCCCACCGTATTCTGCCGGTGGTTGTAATCGATCAGGCTGTCGCCGTAACCCGAGAACAATTGCACGTAGCCTTTCAGGTTCAGGTACAGCGGAAAC
>JAYVTP010000230.1:0-1567 GCA_043788685.1 Pseudolysobacter sp.
CTCGGCAATGCTGTCGGTCAGATCCACTGTATAGGCAAATCCCGAACACCCAGTTTTACGCACGCCGAATCGCACCGCGCGCGCTGTGCTCTGGCTGGCGAGGAAATTCTGCATGCGTTCGCGCGCTGCGGTGGTAATTTGAATTGACATGCGTTTTTACCTTTGACTGACCGCGATTCTAGCACCGACGTATCGATCTCGCGCCGTGCCTTCCAGATGGCGGTGCCATTGCCGAGTTCAAGCGTCGCATTCAGAAATATGTCTGCTCCTGCAGCAACTGTCGAGCCGACGCTGCCTTGGCGCGACATCTTCCGCTATCATTTGCGCCCTTTCATTGTTCCAGTCCAGCGGGAGTTTCGAGATGTCGGTAGTCAGCGTAAACCACGCGTTAGCGGGCGGCGTCGCTGCGGGTACTGAAGTCACGATTCGCGGCTGGGTACGCACGCGCCGCGATTCCAAGGCGGGGCTGTCGTTCGTCAATGTCGGCGACGGTTCGTGTTTCGATCCGATCCAGATCGTCGCTCCGGCCACGTTGGCGAATTACGTCAGCGAAGTGACACGCCTCACCGCCGGCTGTGCGGTGATCGCCACGGGCATCCTCACACCATCGCAAGGCAAGGGCCAGGCGTTCGAGATCCAAGCCGGGGCAATCGAAGTGATCGGCTGGGTTGACGATCCCGAAACCTACCCGATCCAGCCGAAAGCGCACACGATGGAATTTTTGCGCGAAGTTGCGCATCTGCGTCCGCGCACCAACACTTTCGGCGCGGTCGCGCGCGTGCGCCACTGCATCGCGCAGGCGATCCATCGTTATTTCCACAAGCGCGATTTTTTCTGGATCAATACACCGATCATCACCGCGTCAGATGCCGAAGGCGCCGGGCAGATGTTCCGCGTATCCACACTTGATCTCGCCAACATTCCGCGCGATGGCAAGGGCCAGATCGATTTCAGCAAGGATTTTTTCGGTCGCGAAACCTTTCTTACGGTTTCCGGCCAGCTCAATGTCGAAGCATATTGCCTGAGCCTGAGCAAGGTCTACACGTTTGGTCCAACCTTCCGCGCCGAGAACTCCAACACCACGCGCCACCTCGCCGAGTTCTGGATGATCGAGCCCGAAATCGCGTTCGCCGATTTGAACGACGATGCCGATCTGGCCGAAGATTTCCTCAAGTATATTTTCAAGGCGGTGCTCGACGAGCGCGGTGACGACATGAGTTTTTTTGTCGAGCGCCAGGAGAAAACCGCGATCAGTCGACTCGAAACTTTCATGAATGCGCCATTCGAACGTATCGATTACGGCGAGGCGATCAGCATTCTGCAAAAGTCCGGCAAGAAATTCGATTATCCGGTCGAATGGGGTCTGGATCTGCAAACCGAACATGAACGTTTCCTCGTCGAAAATCACGTCGGTCGGCCGGTCGTGGTGATGAATTATCCGCAGCACATCAAGGCGTTCTACATGCGCCTGAACGATGATGGCAAAACCGTCGCGGCGATGGATGTGCTTGCGCCCGGCATTGGTGAAATCATCGGCGGTGCGCAGCGCGAAGAACGTCTCGATGTG
>JAYVTP010000231.1:0-1788 GCA_043788685.1 Pseudolysobacter sp.
CTCGACCGAAAAACCGCCGCTCGCCGGTGCGAGGCGCTGCACGGTATTGTTGATCGACCAATCCAGATCCACGCTGATATCGCGAGTGAGCCAAACGAATGGTGCGAACTGCTGCTCGCCGCCGCTGTTCGCCGCAACCGCATCACTGCCTACATGCAATCGCACCAGTTCGAGCGCGTCGGTAAGCAGGCGCGCATCACTCACGCCACTCGTCACCCAGCCCTGCGCCTTGACTTCGATTTGCGCGGGCGCCAGCGGAAAATTCAGCGTGATCTTGTCGTTCTGTGCGGCACTGAATTCCATCTCGATGCGATGCACACCACGCGTTGCCACCACCCACCATTTGCCGTCGCGTTGTGTCAGTGCATCCTGCGCCACGCCATCCAGTGTGATCGTGCGCAACACCAAGCCGTGCGCGCCGCTCGGCACCGGCAACGCCACTCGTTCGCCGACATGCGCTTCGAGCGCAATACGAATGCGATCAGCGTCGGCAAGCACGGTCGCGTTCGCGATCTTGGCGCATTCGGGTGCGCAATGCGGAACTTCGGTGAGGCGATTGCGCAGCTCGTTGAGGATGTTCTGATCCGGTGCACCTTGCGCAAACGCTGACGGCACCAGCAGCAGACCGAGCAACATCGCGCTGCCAACGGCTGCCATACCACGACTCGATCGAACCGATGTGCCAGCGTTCGGCCCGTCGCCGCCGAAGACTCCCCGCAACAAACGCAGGCTGATCCAGGCCAGCAATGCGACCAGCACCAATCGCAACAGTCGCGTGAACAGTGGCGACAGAATGATCAGCTGCACATTCTGCTGCGGCAATACCGGGCCGCTCCAGCGCAGTTGTGCGGTCGAGCCGTAATGCCAGTCAGGCTCGCCGCTGCCGGACTGCACAATGGTATTTTCGGCGTACCGCTGCATCACTTTGGCGCGATCAATCGTTGTCGCTGGCGACGCGTTTTCGACATCGACACGGCGTACGAGGCTTCCGCTAACTTCGATGGTTTCGAGCTTCGGTTTCTTCAATGCACTCATTTCACGCTTGGCCATCATCGCGGCCGGTGCCGGAGGTGAAGCTGGCGGCGCGGGCGATGTATCGACTTCATCTTCTGCTTGTTCCGGCTCTGCGGGTACATCCTTCATTTGCTCCCGCATCGTCGCATCAGCTTGGCGCGAGGTGCGATGTCGATACAGGCCGGCATAGTTGCCAAGCATGCCGCCACTGACTCCGGCAAACATCTCGGGCGAATTTTCGAGTTGCGGATAGATCGCCGCACGCACCTGACCGGCGACAAACGGCAGCGCGACCAGTAGTAGCGCAATCACGGCGACACGCGCCAGCATGCGCAACACCATCTGCGGTTTTCCTGCCGGCAGCACGCGGTGGATCAACGCAAAAATCAATACCGCGGCGAGCGTCCAGAACGGCGCGCCGGACTCCTGATAGCCGATCACCAGATATACGGTCGCAGTAATACCGCCGACGATGCCGAGCAGCCGCCACGCAAACAATGCCACCAGCGCGACCAGAAACGCATCGAGCAAACGCCAGTGACTGGCCCAGCTGCCGGTTACTGCATCGGCACCCGGCGCACCGAGCAAACGGTAGCCGAACGGCAGATGCAGGGTCATCGCGACCGAATCCAGATTCTGCTGCCAGCCGTTCACCGGCAGACTAATCCCGTGGCGATCAATGCGCATGCCGGCGTTGAGATTGACCTGCGCGCGGCTCCATTCCACGCCACTTTTATCGGCGCTCGCGCCGCGTGTGATCAGCAGACCTTCGGT
>JAYVTP010000232.1:0-2870 GCA_043788685.1 Pseudolysobacter sp.
AATAAAGCACCCCGCCGCAAGCAGCGGGGTATTAAGTGCGCTATCAACCAAACTGGCTTTCAGCCAGTTATCGCCGCAAGCGGCGGGGAATTGAACCCCGTGGAGCGATTCAAAAGAAGCGATCGGGTTTGATGCCCGAGGATTCTGTGATGAATGATTGAAAGCCTGGTGACTCAGGCCGAGGCAAAAAGCCGGACGTAATTGCGCGTCGCGATGGCCGTGTCGGCGGCGCCAAAAATACCGGAAATTACGGCGAGGTAATCAGCGCCCGCCTGAATCAGACTCGCGCCATTCTCCGCAGTTATGCCGCCGATGGCTACTAACGGCAGGCCGAATTTGCGCGCGGCGATCAATAGATCGGACGTGGCGCGACGTGCGGCGGGTTTCGTTGACGAATCGAAAAAACTGCCGAAGGCGAGATAGCTTGCGCCGCGCTGCGCGAATTCACGCGCGCGTTGCAGCGAGTCGTAACACGAAACGCCGATGATCGCGTTCGCGCCGAGTTGCGCGCGCGCGCTGGCGATATCGACATCGTCTTCGCCGAGATGTACGCCCGCGGCGCCGACTTCGGCGGCGAGCGCGACGTCATCGTTGATGATCAACGGTACACCGAAGCGCACGCAAAGTTTCTGCAAAGCCTCGGCTTCATTACGACGACGATCACCATCATCACTTTTGTCGCGATATTGCAGCAGCATCGCCCCGGCATTGAGCGCGGCCTCGACGCGTGCCAGCAAATCTTCACGAGGCCCATCGGTGATGGCATATAAGCCCCGATTCGCCGGATTCAGCACGATACTTTTCCTTTGCGCCTTTCGCGCATGCGCAACACCTGCGAAAATGGAAGCATCAGAATACTTCCGGATACTCAGTAATGACTCAAACAACTTCCGCGCTCGATGCCGACGTGCCTTTTCGGACCTTCATGTGCGTGGTCTGCGGCTTTATCTACGACGAAGCCGAGGGTTGGCCCGCCGATGGTATCGAACCCGGCACGCGCTGGGACGATGTGCCCGAAACTTGGACCTGCCCGGATTGTGGCGTGACCAAAGCCGATTTTGAAATGATGCAGGTTGCCTGAGCTGCGCTGTTGGCGCTGTTCAGTCAGTTTAGCCTGGCTGGGGCGCTGCTGATTTCTGCAAGCTGCAATCGTACGGCTTCGGCATCGGCTGCGGTGGGTTCCAGCTTGAGATAACGATGCAGATCCGCGCGCGCTGCGCCGATGTGTTCCAGGCGCAGATACAGCAAGCCGCGGTCGCGATATTCCTCGTGCTGGTGCGGATCGACGCTGAGCAGGCGATCGCTACATCGCACCGCGCGCGCCAAATCTTCGCGTTCGCTGTATACCGCTTTCAGGTTGCGCAGCATGCGCGTGAGAATGGCGCGGTGGCTGGCCGGTTCGAGCATGCGCGCGAGATGATGATCGTCGATTTCCCGTGACGCATCGAAATAGTCTTGAGCGCGGGAACGCAGCTCGGTTTCGTCCAGTGAACGGCCTTTCTGGTACGGGTCGAGCACAATCAGCCCATCGTCCACGGGCAATCGCACCAAAAAGTGGCCAGGAAACGAAACGCCTTGCAGCGGGATATCCAGTCGTTGTGCCAGTTCCAATTGCACCACGGCCAGCGAGATCGGATTGCCGATGCGACGGTCGAGCACGTCATTGAGATAGCTGTTGCGCGGATCGTAGTAGTCGGCCTCGTTTCCGGCAAAACCGACTTCATCGAATAAAAATTGATTCAGGTGCTGCAGTTGCGCGGCGGGCAGCAATGACGGTGACAGCTCGGTGCGCAGCTGGCGAAAATAACCATCGATGCGTGCCTCGTATTCCGCCGCCGCTAACTGTGGGTATTCGTCTTGCGCGATCAGCAGAGCCGTGCGAAACAGCGGAATTTCCTCATCCTCGACCAGATTCAATTGCAGCCACGAATTGTCCATGCGCTTATCTCCAGCATGCCCGATAGGTTGATTCGATCTTACGCGAAACCTGTGTCATGCAGTCAATAGGCTTACCCGCGAAAACGCCGCGAAGCGTCATGTTTGTTCCATGCCGGCATGATGTACTGCATCTGCCAGAATCAGCCGGATGCAGGATCGTGAAACAATTTGTGCCCATGACCGACGAGATGTTGTTTCAGAGCGCGGCGCTTGCGGAAATTCCGGTGCCGTATCAATACGGTCTGCATTGCCTGCACCGATTGGGTGCCGCTAGAGACCAAGAGGTGGCATCCTTCACTATGGCGAGTCTCTCTGTCTGTGCCAATGCCCCGACGCTTATTGATGAATCGTCAACTCGTCGCCAGGCTTCACGCTGAGTTTTTCGGCGCTGCCGCCATTGAGTTCCAGCACGTACTGGGCCGCGCCGGTACTCGGATAAATCGGGCATTGATTATCATTTGACAAGCATGGCGGTACGCGTTGCTGCACATTGACCAATTTGCGGTTGGCGTCAAAGTAGAAGATGTCCAGAGAGATATGCGTGTTCTTCATCCAGAACGTTTGCCGTGTAGCGTCCGCAAACACAAACAGCATGCCGTGATCTGAGCTCATAACGTCGCGAAACATCAATCCCTGCGCTTGTGAGGCGGGATCCTTGGCCAGCTCGACTGAGAAATGCTTGCCCTTGAGCTCAACGCTGCCACTAAGTAAATCTGCGCTATGACCGATGCCGGTAAATATCGTGCCGAGCGCAACAAAGCCGAGAATTGTTTTGCGAGTCATGCGATTGTCCGATAGTGGATAAGGTGGTGTTGGAATCTTATCAGCTTGCGAAATGACCTTGCCCCCGAAAAACGTATCCCTTGCTGAGTGGTTCAATCGAAGCAAGGAGAACGGAAATGACGAAAGCAAAGACGACATCGACGAGGGCG
>JAYVTP010000233.1:0-4445 GCA_043788685.1 Pseudolysobacter sp.
GCCGCAAGCAGCGGGGTATTAAGTGCGCTATCAACCAAACTGGCTTTCAGCCAGTTATCGCCGCAAGCGGCGGGGAATTGAACCCCGTGGAGCGATTAAAAAATAAGTTACCCGCGAGTACCAAGCATGTTGCTCATTCGCTGAACTGTGTTTTGCTTTTTCACCTGGAGGAAAAAATGCATCGCAATATCAGAACCATGAAGCACAAACTTGCACTCGCGGTATTGGCCACCGGTCTTACCTGCGGCTTGTCGTTTTCCGTTGGCGTCAACGCCACGGAACTCGCATCAAACGGTTTCAACGCCGCCAGCCTCGGCGCTGGCAGCATCGTTGCGCGCCATGTGCCCGCTGCGGTTGCCAACGGCCAAGCGCCGTTGATGGCCAAGCTGTCCGGCGATCAACATATCAAACTCGGGTTGAATCTGCCGCTGCGCAATCAGTCCGATCTGGATACCTTGCTGGAACAATTGCAGGATCCGCAGAGCCCGAATTTCCATCAGTACCTGAGCGGCGAAGAATTCACCGCGAAATTCGGTCCGACCGAAGCAGACTATAACCAGGTTGTCGCCTGGGCCAACGCGAATGGCCTGACCGTCACCGAGACCACGCCGAACCGTCGCCTGGTGAGTGTCCAAGGCAACGCGCAGGACGTCGATCGCGCGTTCCACGTCACCATGAATACCTACCAGCACCCGACCGAAGACCGCACCTTCTTCTCGGCCGATCGTGAGCCGGTCGCCAGTACCCTGAGTGTGCCGCTGCTCAAGATCTCCGGGCTGGACAACTACGTTCGTCCGTTCACTCACCTCAAGAGCAATCCGACCAGAGCCGCACAGATCCAGCCGCACATCACCGGTTCGGGTCCGAGCAACCAGTATCTGCCGAGCGATATGCGCGCGGCATATTACGGTTCGGGTTCGCTGACCGGCGCCGGTCAGAGCATCGCCATTTTCTCGTATGACGGTTATCTGAGCGCGGATGTCACCAAGTTTTATACTTCGACTGGCATGACCTCAAGCGTGCCGATCAACAACGTGCTTGTCGGCGGTTACAGCGGCGTTTGCGATGACGGCACCGGCAGCGGTACTGGCACCTGCAGCGACGGCGAGCAGATCCTCGATATCGTCAATGCCATCGGCATGGCGCCGGGCATCAGCCAGATCCAGTTCTACGAAGGTAGCAGTGGCGTGGCGATTCTCAACAAGATGGCCACCGACAACACCAGCAAGGTGATCAGTTGTTCGTGGGGCGGCGGCGATTTCTCGCGCGCCAGCGATGATCCGATCTTCCAGCAGATGGCAGCACAGGGTCAAACCTTCCTCAACGCCACTGGCGATAATGGTGCATACAACAGCTCAACCTGGTTGCCACCGTCCGAAGATTCGTATGTCCTCGAAGTCGGCGGCACCGATTTGCTGACCAATGGCGCGGGCGGTTCTTGGGCCTCGGAAACCGGCTGGGCGACCAGCGGCGGCGGCTTTTATTCCGCATCGGGTGCCACCATTCCGAGCTGGCAGCAGACCACCGGCGTGATCACCTCGACCAACAAGGGTTCGACCACGTACCGCAATGATCCGGATATTTCTGCCGAAGCCGATTTCGACAATCCGACCGTGGATAACGGCAGCTTTTTGACCGGATACGGCGGCACCAGTTTCGCTGCTCCGCGTATCGCTGGTTTTATTGCGCTGGCGAATCAGCAATCCGTTGCCAACGGCACCGGCCCGCTCGGTTTTGTCAATGCCAAGCTCTATACCATTGGCCTGAGCGCGAATTATTCGACCACCTTCCACGACATTACCAGCGGTAATAACAAGCCATCGACAGGTGCCGGCGCGGGCTTCAATGCGGTTGCTGGCTACGATCTGGTTACCGGTTGGGGCAGCCCGAACGGTGCAAACCTGATCGCAGCGCTGGTCGGCGGCACCACGCCAACACCGAACTTCACCCTGTCCGATGCCCCCGGCAGCGCCAGCGTGACCCAGGGTGCCAGCGTCACCAGCACGATCAGCGTGACCGATTCCGGTGGCTTCACCGGTAGTGTCGCCCTGAGCGCCTCGGGCCTGCCTTCGGGCGTGACCGCGTCGTTCAGCCCGGCCAGCACCACCAGCACCAGCACGCTGACCTTGAGCGCCAGCGCCTCAGCGACCACGGGCCCGGCCACGATCACCATCACCGGTACTTCCGGCGCGCTCTCGCACACCACCAGCCTTGCGCTGACGGTCAATGCGGCAAGCGGTGGCGGTAATGTGCTGAGCAACAACGTCGCCGTGACCGGCTTGTCCGGCGCGACCGGCGTGCTTTCGGGCGATTACACCTTCACTGTTCCTGCCGGCGCCACCGCAGCCACCGTGGCAATATCCGGTGGTACGGGTGATGCCGACATGTATGTGCAGGTGGGTGCCGCACCGACCCTGAGCAGCTACAGCTGCCGTCCGTATGTGACGGGCAATAGCGAGAGCTGCACGCTGACGGCCGGCAATACGTATCACATCAAGATCAACGCGTATGCCGCTTATACCGGCGTGAGCCTGATCGGCAAGTACACCGCCGGCGGTGGTGGTGGCGGTAATGTGCTGAGCAACAACGTCGCAGTCACTGGCTTGTCCGGTGCGACCGGCGTGCTCTCGGCGGATTACACATTCACCGTTCCGGCCGGCGCCACGGCGGCCACGGTGGCTATTTCCGGTGGTACGGGTGATGCCGACATGTACGTGCAGAACGGTGCAGCACCGACCTTGAGCAGCTACAGCTGCCGTCCGTATGTCACGGGCAATAGCGAAAGCTGCGCGCTGACGGCAGGCAATACGTATCACATCAAGCTGAATGCGTATGCTGCCTATTCGGGTGTGAGCCTGCTGGGCAAGTACACGCCATAAGCTGTCGCGCGTGATGACCGATCCGCCGCGTTAACCGGCGGATCGGTTGATCGATCAAAAGAAAACTCCCGGTCTGCGAAGGTCGGGAGTTTTTGTTTATGGGGGAACCAAACACTGCGCGCATGCGGCTTGCTATATTCGCGCCGATCCGATCGCTTGCAAGAATCACCCATGAGTCCAGTCACCGAGATTGCCGCTACCTCTGCCGCACGGCGAGGCGCGGCTTTATCTCCCATCGTTGTACGTTTCGGCGCGCTCGGCGACCTGATCCTGCTCACACCGTTGCTGCATTTGCTGCACCGTCGTTATGGCAAACCGTGCCGCGTGATTGGCTCGGGCGGATGGATGCAACCGCTGTTTGCGCGTCATCCCGATGTCGACTCGACGTGGCTGGTACACAGTCGGCGGCGCCCGTATTTGCTCGATTCCAGCCAATGGCGGCTGGTATCTGCGCTGCGCGAAAATCCGCAAAGCCCGGTGTACGTTTGCGACGATCATGCCCTCGCTAAAGTACGCTGGTTGTTGCGCCGGGGCGGTGTATCCGGGCAACGCTGTGTGTTGGCGAGCGAACATCGCGATCAGCAAGGAGAGCACTGGAATGACCGCTGGATGCATTTCGGCCAACTGACTCCTGCGGCGTTCAACGCAAGCGAATACCCATGGCAACCTGAAGATTGGTTGCCTGCGCCGAAACTGGTTGTCGATGCGCTCGATCGCCGCGATCGCGATATCTGGCTGCAACAGCATGGCTTGCAAAACCACGATTTTCTGTTACTCCAGATCGGCAACAAACGCACATTCAAACGCGGTAGGCTCGGACAATTCGGCGATTCAAAAGCGTGGCCGATCGAGCGCTGGGTCGGACTGTTGCAGGCACTGCACACGCAGTTGCCGCGGACGCGATTGATCCTGTGTGGATCACCGCAGGAAGCGACGCTGCTGCGCGATGTAGAAAAAGCATCGCAACTGAACTGTGTGCAAGTCGCGGCCACGGATTTGCCGTTGCGGCGGTTGTTCAGTCTGCTCGAAATCGCGCGCGGAATGATATCCATCGATACCGGTCCGGCGCACGCCGCCGCCGCGTTCGGCTGCCCGCTGCTGGTTTTGTATGGCGCAGCGCCGCCGGCAATGTGGAAACCTCGCAG
Source organism: Pseudolysobacter sp. (assembly GCA_043788685.1). Classification (GTDB taxonomy): domain Bacteria; phylum Pseudomonadota; class Gammaproteobacteria; order Xanthomonadales; family Rhodanobacteraceae; genus Pseudolysobacter. The sequence continues at coordinate 4,025 of JAYVTP010000233.1, forward strand.
CCCGAGCGATAGCGATGTGGTGACGTTGGGCGGACCACCGCTATCCGATCATGTCGAGAATATAACCCTGGGCAGCGTATTGGCAGCGTGGCAAACCATTCGGTTGCGGCCGCCCCTGCCTGACGCCTGAGCAAGATCTTCCGTGATGGTATTATCGATGGCTTCTGGCAGCGTAAATATTGCGGTTATTAAAATAATAAATTCAACATCAGATTTCGCCAACGCAATTACTTGTTCTTGCATAAATAAATAAAATCGGCAATTAATTACGGTTCACCATTAACATCGTTTCGCAATCATACCTGCTGGAGTAGAGACGGCGCCACCTGCGCCGCCCCTCATTATCTTCAGATCGAGTAATACATCTGGTATTCGAGCGGATGCGTGGCCGCCCGGAAGCGCGTCACTTCCTGCATCTTCA
>JAYVTP010000234.1:0-11176 GCA_043788685.1 Pseudolysobacter sp.
AGTTTCTGGGAGCGCACCTATCCCGAAGTTCGCAAGGAGCTGAAAGGCCGTTATCCAAAACACCCGTGGCCGGAAGATCCGTGGTCGGCCACGCCCACCGCGCGCGCGAAGCCGCGCACGTGATCGCACCGCAATACCAAGGGAAAGAATAGTCGCCATCCCAGCCTGCGCTGAAATGACGAGCAAAAGGTGGCATAAAAAACCTTCAATGAACCAACCGCCACCACGCAGGTCGCAGTAGAGTCCGCATTTATTCGCACCATTGCTCAATTTTTCAGGAATGATTTCTCCATGACCCGCCCCAATCGCGCCCTTGTGTGGATGCTCGGATTTCTCGCCGCGATTGCGGTACTCGCGATTTTGCTGGCACCTAAACTTGCGCAGAATTTTGCCGCCAATCCGTTTTTCAATGCGGTGATTCTTGGCGTGCTGGCGGTTGGCATCTTCGTCAACCTGCGCCAAGTGCTGCTGCTGAATCGCGAAGTGGACTGGATGGATGCGTTCCGCCGTTCCGATCCGGATCGTCCGCCGACGCAGAAACCGCGACTGCTGGCATCGATGGCGCGTTTGCTGGCCGGGCGCGAACGCGGTCGCGCGGCCTTGTCGGCGCCGTCGTTGCGTTCGATTCTCGATAGCGTTTATCTGCGCCTTGAAGAATCGCGCGATCTGTCGCGTTATCTCATTGGCTTGTCGATTTTCCTCGGCCTGCTCGGCACGTTTTGGGGCTTGCTGGTGACGATTCGTTCGGTCGCCGACATCATCGGCTCGCTGAATGTCAGCGGCGATGCGGCGGCGATGTTTACCCAGCTCAAGGAAAATCTGAAGTTGCCGCTCGGTGGCATGGCGACGAGTTTTTCGACTTCGCTGTTCGGTCTGGCCAGTTCGTTGATCGTGGGTTTTCTCGACTTGCAAGCCGGGCATGCGCAGAATCGTTTTTACAACGAGCTCGAAGAATGGCTGTCGGGAATGACCAAACTTTCTTCCGGTGGATCGCTCGGCGAAGGCGATGCCAGCGTGCCGGCGTATGTGCAGGCGCTGCTCGAACAAACCGCAGACGGACTCGAGCGCATGCAGCGCGCGATCGGCGAGAACGAGCGCGAACGGCGCGGCGGCAACGAGCAACTCGGCGAACTGAATGCACAACTCGCACGCCTGACCGATCTGCTCGGCCGCGATGCGCGCGATCGCCACGCTGCCGCCGAAACCCAGGAAGAATTGAAAACCGTGTTGCGCGGCATGAGCCACAATGATGCACCGGTCGCACGCTTGTCGGAAGACTTGCGCGCCGAGCTACGCCTGCTGTCGCGCACGATTGCCGCGGCGATGGACAACAAACGCGGGAGCAACGGATGAGATCGCTGTCGCACCGCCGCCGTTCGCTCGACATCTGGCCCGGATTCGTCGACGCGTTATCCTCGCTGATCATGGTGATGGTATTCGTCTTGCTGATCTTCGCGGTCGGCCAGTTCGTGCTGTCGCAAACGCTGCTCGGCAAAAATAAAGCCTTGGCCGATCTCAACGACCAGATCGCCGCGCTGGCGAAAACGCTGTCGCTCACGCAAAGCGAAAACGCCGCGCTGAGCGCGAAGTCGCAGGAGCTGAATGTCTCGCTCGGTGCCGCCGCCGGCGCGCGCGATGCGGCGCAACTCGCGCTCACACAACGCGAGGCCGAAGCGGCGAAACTGAGCGCCGATATCGCCGCGCTGACCGAACTCAAACAACAGCTCGAAAGCCAGATCGCGAGCATGGGCGCGCAGCTCGACGACTCCAAAAAAGACCTCGTGGCCAAGACCGATCTCGCTGTGCAATCGGCGGCGCAGGTCGAGTTGTTGAATCGCCAGCTCGCCGCGTTGCGCGATCAACTCGGCCAGCTCACGGCGTCGCTCGATCTGGCCAACGCCAGCGTCAAGAACAAGGACGCGAAGATCGACGATCTCGGCAAGCAGCTTAATCTTGCTCTCGCCAACAAGGTCAACGAACTCGCGCGTTATCGCTCCGAATTTTTCGGCAAGCTGAAAGAGGCGCTCGGCGATCGCGCCGACATTCGCGTGGTCGGCGATCGTTTCATGGTGTCGTCGGACATTCTGTTCGATTCCGCGTCTGCCGATCTCGGTGTGCAAGCCGACGGCCAGCTCGGTCAGCTCGCGCAAACCCTGAAACAAGTCACCGCCGAAATTCCCTCGAACATCGACTGGGTTTTGCGCATCGACGGCCACACCGATCGCCGCCCGATCCACAACGAACGTTTCCCGTCGAACTGGGAACTCTCCACCGCGCGCGCCGTCGCCATCGTCAAATACCTCGTCGTGCAAGGCATCCCGGCGAATCGCCTCGCCGCGAACGGCTTCGGCGAATTCCAGCCGGTCGATACTGGTGCGACGGATGAAGCCTACGCACGCAATCGGCGCATCGAGATTCAGCTAACAAATCGCTGAGCGACATTGAGCGCACAAAATATGATCGAGTATTTACGCCTATCAACGGACGCTGATTTCCCGGATATAAGCGCGATGCGGCCCTATCGTGCGATCGTGGTGATCGAACAAAAAGTGACGCCGCAGTGGCGAATCATCGCCAGCGAATGGCTTGTCAGATCGGGTTGTTTGTACATGCTGGCGTGGGGCGACGAATGCAGCCTTTGGGACGATTTAGTCGATATCGCGAATCTTGAGGAGTTCGGCTACAGCGAGATACCTGACGAAGCGTTTGTCATGACAACGTGGCACGAATCCCAGACATTGGAAGAAGTGTTTCGCTTCACGAAGGACTTTGCGATTCACCCGCATGTCGATTTGAAGCAGACGCTGATTCTTCACATTGCCGAATCAGATAAGCAGGCTGTGTTTCTGCAGATGTACAACGATGCTTGATGTGATGGTCGGCAAATGCTGACGAGTTATACGCGACCCACGCGCAACACCAGCGCCCAGCGCACGCTGCGAATTTGATCACCCCAAGCTTCGCGCAATTCCGCCTCGACCAGCGCCACGGCATCGTGGCCTTGCGCTTGCAGATAACGCTGGCTGGCTGACCAACTGCGCAAGTACGCGATGAATTGCGCGGCGCTCCATTCGACGCGCATCTCGAACGGCGGCGCGGCGATTTGCTCGAACGGAAACGGCAGGTCGGCATAACCGTTTTCCACAAAACGGCGTTCGGCCGGCCAATACGGACCGACCAGATCGATGTAAACGCGATCCTTCAGCGCATCGATTGCGGGCGTGACGCTGCAATCGGCATAGCTCCATGCGGCGATGATGCCGCGCGGTTTCAGCACGCGTCGCACTTCGGCGTAAAAGCGCGCGAAGTCGAACCAATGCAGCGCCTGCGCGATCGTGACGAGGCTCACACTGCCGCTGGCGAGTGACGTCTGTTCCGCCGGTTCAATGTGATAGTGCACACGCGGATTTTCCTCCGCGGCGGCGATCTGCGTGGCGCTCGGATCGCTGGCGAACACCTCGCGAAAATGCACCGCGAGAGCGATGCTGGCCTGGCCGTTGCCGCAGCCGCAATCCCACACCAGATCGTTATCCGGCACTTGGCTTGCAAGCCACGCGAACAGCTCGGCCGGATAATGCGGACGCGCGTCGCGATAGACATTCGCGTGGCCCGAGAAATGATCTTTGAAGTTCATCTGCCACTCCGCTTTGATCGAGCGCGAAACAACTCCAGCTTCGTCAGTCGCCGGGTTCACACGCAAAACGTCAGCCGCTGACAATACGCATCTGGCCGGATTTCAAATCACCGAGTTCGTGCTCGGCGATACGCACGCGGATCAGGCGCAAGGTCGGCAGGCCGACCGCCGCACTCATGCGTCGCACTTGGCGATTGCGGCCTTCGTTGATCGTGAGTTTGAGCCAGTGGGTCGGGATCGCGCGGCGTTCGCGAATCGGCGGCACACGCGGCCACAACCAGCCCGGCGCCTTGCCGAGCAATTCGACCTGCGCCGGCAACGTCATACCATCGTTGAGATACACACCGTCGCGCAATTTCCGCAGTGCTTTTTCGGTGGGCAACCCTTCGATCTGCAGCAAATAGGTTTTTTCGGTGTTGTGGCGCGGATCGGTGATGCGTTGCGCGAGTGCGCCGTCGTCGGTGAGCAGCACGAGGCCTTCGCTGTCGAAGTCGAGCCGGCCGGCCGGATAGACGCCCGGCTCGCGCACGTGATCCGCCAGCGTGGGCCGCGCGGGTGTAGCGGTGTCGGTGAACTGGCACAGTACGCCGTACGGTTTGTTGAGCAGGATCAGCAACGGCTAGTACTCACTTGAACGTGTTTTGAAACCGGTAACTGCGACCGACGATATGTGCCGCGCCGCTAAAATTGGCGAGCGCGACACAGGCCGAATCGCGGGGGTGCAGTTATTTCTTTTCGGTCGGATCGGGCGAGTGGAAGATCGTGTCGCCTTGCGGTTTTACGAACTTCAAGGTCATGCGATCGCTCTCGCCGATCGCGAGGTACTTGTCCTTGTCGACCTCGCCCAGCGTAAGCACCGGCGGCAAGGTCCACACGCCCTTGGCGTAGTCCTTGGTGTCTTTCGGATTGGCATTGATCTCGCTTTTGCCGACGAGTTTGAAACCCGCATCAGTGGCGAGCTTGATCACATAATCCTCGGGCAGATAACCGAGTTTCATGCTGGCTTCGGCCGCCGCGCCCGCAGCGGCGCGATGATCTTCCACGCCGAGAATTCCGCCGGGTTTGAGCACCTTGAAAAACGCCTGGAACATCTGCGGCGCGGTTCCAGCTTCGGTCCAGTTATGCACGTTGCGGAAGGTCAGCACCATGTCGGCCGAATTGTCCGCACCGAATGCTGGCGTCTTTGTCGTAAAACGCGTGAGGCTGGCCGGGCCGTAGGCATCTTGGCGCGCCTTGAGTTTCTCTTCGAGTTTTAGATTGGTGCTTTCGGTGGACTTCGACGCACCTTCCGCTTTCTCGTCATACACCGCGCCGATGTATTTGCCGCCGTCACGCAGAAACGGTGCCAGCACTTCGGTGAACCAGCCGCCGGCCGGCGTGATTTCGATCACGGTCATGTCTGGTTTGAGGCCGAAAAACTGCAGCATTTCCTTCGGATGGCGATAACCGTCACGCGTCTTGTTCTTGGCATCGCGCCAGTCGCCGGCGAGCACGCTATCGTATTTTTCTGCAGCCAGTTGATCGGCAGTTTTCGGCGCCGGCGGTTGCACCGGTTGATCGAGCGGCGCGGGTTTTGCTGCGGGTGTCGGCGCGGCGACGGGTAGCGCGCCTTGCTGCTGGCACGCGCTCAATACCAAGGTGAGTGCCAGCGTAAGCATGAGCTTGTTCATGACGCATTCCGATGCAGAATTGTGGGACACGCAGAGTAGCACGCGGCCTGCATTTTTGGCTGGCCGGCGCTGGTCGCGCAGCTAGCTGCGCGCGACGCGGCAGGCATCCACATACGGTGGCAGATCGGCGTAAACGCCTTGCTTGACCCGTTCCTGTTGCGCGAGCCACCAACGCACGTCGAAAATTTCGCCGTGCGTTTCCATCAGTGCTTCGCGCAACGGTTCGCTGAGGCCGAGAAAACGCAGAAATTGCTCGGGGAAAACATCGCTCTGGCCGACGTAAACCCAGTCGCCCGCAGCCACCGTTTCGTCGCTTTCGTCGCGCGCCTGCGGCATTGCGCGGAAGCGGCATTCGCTGAGCAGGCATAGCTCGTCGTAGTCGTAGAAAATCGCGCGGCCGTGACGCGTGACGCCGAAGTTTTTCAGCAGCAGATCGCCCGGGAAAATATTGCTTGCGGCGAGATCCTTGATGGCCTGACCGTAGTCGAGCACCGCGGTGCGCACGAGGTGCATCGGCGCTTCGCGCACAAACAGGTTGAGCGGGCGCAGGCGACGCTCGACATACATGTGGATCAAGATAATTTCATCGCCATCCTCGATCACGCTGTCGCGGCAACTCGTGAGCAGTTCATCGAGTACGGCAGGCGCGAATTGCGCACGCTGGAAACGCAGGTGACGGAATTCCTGCGCGTCCACCAGACGCCCGATGCGATCGTGCTTGAACACCAGTTGATACTTGTCCATCACATCTTGGCGCAGCATTTCCTTCGGATACGCAAAGCGGTCGCGAATCAGCTTGAACACCAGCGGATACGACGGCAGCGTGAACACCGCCATGACCATGCCGCGTTCGCCATCGGCATGCACAAAACATTCGTCGGCATGCGTATCGAGGTAATGAAAAAAGTGCCGATAGCGTTCGGTCTTGCCTTGTTTGGCGCGACCGAGCACGGTGTAGAGTTCATCGATCGGCTTGCGCGGCAGCAAGGTGCGCAGGAACACCACGGCATCGCCGACGGTGGCGAGGTCGGCCTGGAAATAAGCGCGCGTGACGCCGAACAGAATGGCAACGTGATCGCGTTCGGTCAGTACCGCATCGACGCGAATGCCTTGCTCGTCGTGCACGAGTGCCATGACGAACGGAGCGAAGCGTTCGTCGCCGAAGATGCGCCCGACCAGATAAGCACGACGCTCGCGATAAAATACCGTTTCGAGCAATTCCAGCGCGCGCACCGGCTCCACGCCCCAATGACCGATGCGACGGGTGACGGCGAGCGCGACGCGTTGCGCGCAGACTTCGGCGTCGGCGAAGGCGACGGCGAACGGATAGTCTTCCAGCGCGCGGCGGAACAGCGCGACCAGATCCTGCGTGGCAATGTAATTGTGCCGTGCCACCGGATGGGTGATGGCATCGGTCGGCTCGATATCCAGCGCGACAAATTCGATCGCCGCATCGACGCCACGCGTCTTGAAAAAACGTCTTGTTAGCGTGTTGAAAAACGTCTTGTTCATTTCCTGATCGAGCAAAGCGGCGATCAGCTCGCTGTAATTGCGGAAAATCCGCGCCCACAAATCGCGTTCGGTCACGCGCGTGTCGAGCGTGGTTTCGAGCCATGCCGTGGTTTCACCGGCGCAAAGATCGTACAGCTCGATCCGTTCGACGGAATCCAGTCGCGCTGCGGCCCACTGGCGTTGTTCAAAGCGACGTTTGGCACGCTGCGTGATCGCGCGAAAGCGCGTGTGATAGTCGGCAAATCGGTGGCGTATTTCCAACGCACAATCACGCGCGAGTAATTCGTCATCAGGCGGATGGATCAGGTCGGCAGTATTCATGTCCGCAGTCTAGCCGTCCGCTGGTGGCTTGCGTACTGTGCGCGCTTCGACAGGCAGCGACCAGCGCAACACGCCAAGCGCGGCCAAGCGCTGCGAATAGATGCCTGAAGTCCGCTTCGACATCGTTGCCGGTGGCTTTCCCGATAGCATTTTTGATCACCGAAATCATGCGTCTGGATATGGCGCTATTGCATGGCTTGCAGTTGCCAGTTTACAGCCAGGCACGGAATGCGGTGGTGGCGCTTGGTCTGACCCTGTTCGGTTTGGCGGCGCTCACTCCGGATATGCGGCATTTGACCGAATCCGGAGAATCGGTCTACCGGCCATGGGGCGTGCGCAGGTCACGCTGATTTTTTGCATGATCTGTTTTGCGCTGGCCGCGCTCACAGGCGCGCCCTGGCCATTGCAACGGCATCCCGAAACGGGCTGATGATCATCGCGGCAATAGTCATGCAGGCGGCACTGCTGGCGCGTTGCAATATCGCGATCCGCAGTATGCATAGCGCACGCAGCGAGTTATTGCACCGTATCGAAAACGATCTGCTCACGGGCTTGCCGAATGAGAACGCGTTACATAAGACCCTGGCGGCACGGCATACGTCGGCAACGCCTTTTGCGCTGGCCTTGTTCGATATCAACAAGTTCAGCCAGATCAACCACACCTGGGGATACGACGTAGGTGACCGGATGTTGTTTGCCGTTGCACGGATGCTGCGCGAAGCCAAGCAACGGCGTGTGCAACTGTATTGGATGCAAAGCGATGTATTTGCGCTGTTGTTGCCCATTTATTCCGCCCGGCAAGGCAGCTTGATGCAACACCTCTCACGTGATTTGCTGCAGAAACTGCGACTGCCATTGCACGTTGAGGAGCACCGGCTTTTCCTGTCTGCCAATATCGGCATCAGCCAGAATGCCGATGCCATCAACGCATCACCGGAAACCCTGCTGCGCGATGCCGAGACTGTGCTGTTTCGCGCGAAATTGCAGGGCGCGAATACGCTCAGCATGTTCGTGCCGCAGATGCATTTCGAGATTACCGAACGTCATCGTATTGCCAACGCTCTGCGCCAAGGCATAGGCGCCGAATTCAGGCTCGTCTATCAGCCGATCGTCACGCTCGACAGCGGCGCAACCAAGTTGCACGAAGTGTTGTTGCGCTGGACGTAGCCGGAATTGGGTGAGGTTTCGCCCGCGCTATTTATCCCGATCGTGGAAAAAGCCGGGCTGACTTGCCAGATCACCCAATGAGTGCTTTCGCAGGCATTTTTGCAGTTGAGCCAGATGCCGGACGATCAGCAACTGTCGATAAATATCTCGGCGCACGATTTGTGCGATCCGGAATTTCTACCAATCCTGGATCGGCTTGCCGGGGTATATGCGATCAATCCCGCGCGCATCACGCTGGAGTTTACCGACGGCGCGCTGATCGAGGATTTCGAGCACATCCCGCCGCTGCTGCGCGAGCGTGGTTATCGGATTGCGATTGATGATTTCGGCACCGGATATTCCAGCTTGAGTTATCTCATGACCCTGGCGGTCAGCAGCGTCAAGCTCGACATCTCGTTCATCAAGAACATCGAGCACGACTTGAACCAGCGCGGCCTGTGTGGTGCCTTGATCAACATGTGTCACGACAACGGCTGGGCGGTCGTCGCCGAAGGTGTGGAAACTTACGCCCAGCACGAAATATTGCTGGCGATGGAGTGCGATCTTGCACAAGGCTGGTGGTACGGAAAACCGGTCGCAAAAACGCCCGAACACGGAGAGTTGCATTTGCGCTGGACTGCCGATGAATGAAATATCGCCACAGCGGAAATTTTTGTCGCGGTCAGATTTGCGCTGCCCGGTCGAATACGTTTTCTGCTGCAGCGTTATTGGCTGGTGTTTGCATTCTGTGTGTTGCAAGGCGTACTGCTGATCGCACAATCGCTATCGTTCAAGCCTGGCTATAACGTCGATCTGCTGCTTCGGATAATGCAGCAAGCCCTCACCGTGATCGCAGTGAGCTACGGCATTCGTCACTATCGACCGCCGCAGGGTCGGCCGTGGTATCTGCTGTTGGCATGGAGCGTATTCTCGCTGCTGCATGGCATGTTGCCAGTGTTCGTGGATGCAGAGTCGAGCCTGCATATGGTGCTCGGTTTTGCTGTCACCGTGAGTCTTCTGGGCGTCTGCATTGCCATCACGCGGCGGCGCACGCTGGCACGAAATCCGGTGCTGTGGCTCGATATCACGATCATCTGTCTGGGTTGCAGCCTGTTCGTACTGCGTTATCTGTTGATCGTCTGGTGGGATTGGATCGATGCTGCGCAAATCAATTTTCTGGTGTTGTCATGGCCGCCGATCATCAGGCTCAGTCTGCTCGCCGGTATCCTGAGTGTGGTGCTAACCGCGCGGCGCAACAGCGTATTACTGAGCCTGCTTTCGCTCGCGCTGCTGACGATGGTAGTCGGTGATTTTCTCTGGCTGAACTTTTACGGGCCGCATTTGCACATGCCCAGCACGGCGCACGACGGCCGCTGGCATGTGCTGGCGTGGCTGTCGTGTAGCTTGGTCGGGGCGTCGGCGTTACTGCCGCAAATGGTGCACCTGACCGATCCGGGTTTGTCAGCCTACCCGGCGTGGGGAAGGTGGCGCGTGGCGCTGATTTTTGTCGCGATCAGCGCACCGATGATCGTACTCGGCAGTTTGCCGACACCGTTGTCCGAACATCCCGAATCGCTGTTGCTGCTCGGCGTCGCGATCGGTATGGAAACGATCCTTATCATTCGGTGTTACGTTGCGATCGTCGGCGTACGACGTGCCCGCATCGAGCTGTTGCATCGCATCGATTACGACGAACTTACCGGCCTGCGCAACGATCATTCGTTGCGTACCCTGGCAACGCGGCAGGGCGACTCGCTCACGCCGTATTGTCTGGCGTTGCTGACAATCGACCGTTTCAGCCAGATCAACAATACCTGGGGTCACGCCATCGGCGATCAGCTATTGCAGGCGGTGACGCACATCCTGCAACGCCATGACGATCCGCACCTGCGTTTGTTTCGCACGGCGGAAGCCGAATTTGCGTTGTACTTTTCACGGAGCGATGAGCATCGCCGGAGCATTTTGCTGCGCAAAATTCTCACCGAGATCGGCAAGCCGCTGCAGCTTGGCGGGCAGCGGTTTTATCTGCTGGCCAGCATCGGTTTGAGCTTCAACGAACAACCCGAACTGCGCTCGATCAATGACCTACTACGCGAAGCCGACATCGCACTGTATCGCGCCAAACGCCGTGGCGGCAAAGTCATCGTGGTATTCGACGAGGCCATGCGCGAAGAAATCGCCGAGCGCCAGCGATAGCTGGCAGCCATGCGCCAGGGAATCTGGCACGAGTTCAATGTGGTCTGTCAGCCGGTCATGCAACTTGATCGCGAAGAGCCCATTTTTTATCAGGTGCTGCTGCGCTGGACCTCGGCAGAGTTCGGCAGCGTCTCGCCGAAACGTTTTCTGCCGCTGGCCGAAGAGGCCGGCCTGATCGGTGAAATGACCACGTGGGTGATGATGCAAGCTTTCATCGAACTCAGTCGCGCGCCGTCGACTTTGTGCCTGCTGGTCACCATCACCGCGCAAGATCTGCGCGACCAAACCATCGTCCGCCTGCTCGACTGGCTGCATGCCGAATACGGCGTGCGGCCCGAACAGCTCATGCTGGAGCTGACCGAAAGCCTCATGATCGAAGATGTCGAAAACGTATTGCCGCTATTGCGTGAGCGCGGCCATCAGATCGTGATCAATCACTTTGGCAGCGGGCATTCCAGCTGAATGCGCTGAACGCTTTACCGGTGGCTGCGGTCAAGCTGGCGGAGCCGTTCATCGCCGAAATCGACCACAACACGCATCAACGCCGCTTGTGCCAATCGATGATCGCACTGTGTCATCAGAGCGGCTTGCAAGTGATCGCGAAAGGCGTCGAAACCGAGCAGCAACGCGATCTGTTACACGCGATGCACTGCGATTTTGTGCAGGGCTGGTTGTATGGTTTTCCGCAGAACAAGCC
>JAYVTP010000235.1:0-2203 GCA_043788685.1 Pseudolysobacter sp.
TTGTTCGGAAAATCCTTTGTCGCAAATCGCAGCCTGCTGCTGATCGCATTGACCTTGCCAGTGATCGGCGTGCTCGAACGCGCGGGATTGAAAGAACACGCGCACGTGTGGATCGCAGGCTTTCGAAGGCTGAGCATGAGCCGATTCCTGATCGCATATCTGGCAGTGCGGCAGATCTTCAGCATGCTCGGCCTGACTCAGATCGCCGGTCACGCGCAAACCGTGCGCCCGCTGGTCGCACCGATGGCCGAAGCCGCCGCCGAACGTTCCACCGGTGAACTGTGCGATGACGAACGGCAACAGATCCGTGCGCTCGCCGCAGCGACTGACAATATCGGACTGTTCTTCGGCGAGGACGTATTCATCGCACTCGGCGCGGTGCTATTGATCCAGGGCTTTTTTGCGGCCAACCAGATTGTGCTGGAGCCGCTGGATATCGCGATCTGGGCTGCGCCGACCGCGCTCGCGGCATTTATGCTGCAGGCGCTGCGTCTGCAATTTTACGAACGCGGGTTGCTCCGAAAGCATCAAGCAGACAAAATGAATTCAGCGACCGAAAATCCAATGGCGCGGCACGATGCTGCGCATTGAATTCATCTACTGGATCGCCGGCTTGCTGTTCGCTGCTGCAGCGTGGCGCAAGTGGCGCAGCAACGAACCGCGCTGCGTGCTTGGCGCATTGTTCTGGAGCATCATCGCGATCACTTTTTTTGCCGGCGACAGTATCGAATCGGCATTGAAAGCCGGTATCGTCTGGCCGGCGCAAGCGATGGGCGGCGGCGTGATCCTGCTCGCCGCAATTGCCGGCAGTGGCGGTTTGCGCCGCAGCGCCGAAACGGATAGCGACGCTGCCGCGAGCGAGCCGCGTATCGACTCCGCAAAAATACTTGGCAACCGTTTGTTCGTGCCGGCGTTGCTGATTCCACTGCTGACCTTGCTGCTGGTATTGTTCGGTCAACGATGGCACTGGGGCGATTGGGCGCTGTTCGATGCGCGTCAATTCACTTTGCTGGCGTTGGGCATCGCGTGTCTGATCGCACTCGCGGTTGGCCTGAAAATTACGCGCTCGCCCGCAAGCGCTGCATTGACCGAGGGCACGCGCTTACTCGACCTGCTCGGCTGGGCAGCGGTGCTGCCGATGGTGCTGGCGAGCCTCGGTGGCGTGTTTATCGCCGCGGGTGTCGGCGACAATATCGCCGCGTTGGTCGCGTATGTCGTGCCAGTGGATATGCGCCTCGCCTGCGTGCTTGCTTACGCGTTCGGCATGGTGTTTTTCACGCTGGTGATGGGCAACGCGTTCGCCGCATTTCCGGTGATGACCGCGGGCATCGGCCTGCCGTTGCTAGTGCTGCAACATCAAGCCAATCCGGCGATTATCGGCGCGCTCGGCATGCTATGCGGTTACTGCGGCACGCTGCTCACGCCGATGGCGGCGAACTACAACGTGGTACCGGCGGTGTTGCTGGAATTGAAAGATCGCAACGGCGTGATTCGTGCGCAAATCCCCATCGCGTTGTCGCTGCTGCTGGTGAATATCATCCTGATGTATGCGCTGGCGTTCTGATGAAAAACCTGCGCATCGCACTCGTTACCGGCTTTACACCTTTCGCCGACGATACGATTAATCCGTCAGCGGAAATCGCGCGCAAACTGGATGGTGAAATTCTCGATGGCATGCGTGTCGTCGGCGCGGTATTGCCGACCGAATTTGCGCGCGCGCCAAGTGCGCTCGAAGCCTTGATCGAACAGCATCGTCCGGCGCTTGTGGTCGCGCTCGGGCTGGCCGGCGGTCGCCGTGAAATCTCGCTGGAACGAGTTGCGATCAATCTGATCGACGCGCGCATCACCGACAATGCCGGTGCGCAACCGATCGACGAAGCCGTGATCGCGGATGCGCCGACCGCGTATTTTTCCAGCCTGCCGCTGAAAGCGTTGCTGCTGCACTTGCGCGGACTCGATATCCCGGTTGCGATCTCGCACAGCGCCGGCACATTCGTTTGCAACCAGGTGTTTTTCGGCCTCGCACATTTGCTGGCAACGCGTTATCCAGCCGTGATCGGTGGCTTTGTGCATGTGCCGTATCTGCCGCAGCAAGCGCTGCTGCACAACAATGCCGCGAGCATGGCGCTGGACATGCAGATTGCCGCGATTCGCGCGATCGTCGAAACCGCGTTGAAACCAAACACCACGCGCATTATCAGCG
>JAYVTP010000236.1:0-11215 GCA_043788685.1 Pseudolysobacter sp.
GAGCTTGGCATACGCGCGTGACACGACATTTCTGATCCGCAGATCGACAAATAATTAGAGGAAATCCATGGCTCGCCATACTCACCGTGAAATCCATCACACCCAGCGCATCGGCTGGCTGCGCGCAGCAGTGCTCGGCGCGAACGACGGCATCGTTTCCACCGCGAGCTTGGTTATCGGTGTGGCCGCAGCGAGCGCCAGTCACGACAATATTCTGCTGACCGGCGTCGCCGGGCTGGTGGCTGGCGCTATGTCGATGGCGGCGGGCGAATATGTTTCGGTGCATTCGCAGGCCGATTCCGAGCAGGCCGATCTCGCGCGCGAGCGAGCCGAGCTTGCCGCCGATCCGATCGCGGAACAACGCGAACTCACCGGGATTTATGTCGCGCGTGGACTCGAACCAAGCCTGGCCAAACAAGTCGCTGAGCAATTATCAGCGCACGACGCACTTGGCGCGCACGCTCGCGATGAGCTCGGCATATCTGCGGCTATGCGCGCACGTCCGATCCAGGCGGCGCTGGCATCCGCCGCAAGTTTTGCGCTCGGCGCGGCGTTGCCGCTCGCGGTCACTGCATTGTCACCCGCACAGGGGCTGATCCTCTGGGTGTCGACAACTTCACTGGTTTTTCTCGCCTTGCTCGGCGTGGTAGCGGCGCGGGTCGGCGGTTCGAGTATTTTGACAGCAGCGTGGCGCGTGACGTTCTGGGGCGCGCTGGCGATGGCGATCACCGCCGGCATCGGCATGTTGTTCGGCACCGTGATTTAGCGTCGAATTTAACGCGTCGCTCATGTAATACGTGTCAGCTTTTCAAGCCGGTAGCGGGCAGGGACCGCAGCCATCCCCGATTGGAGCAGCGCAAAACCGGCGGACTGCAGCGGCTTTGATCGGATCGTTCTTGGCATGTTTGAACAATAAGTGTGAGCTTGCGGTCTATCATCGCCCAGCCCGTTCACGCTTGCGATTACCGAATGCCACTCCTTCGAAAACGTTTTCCCGCTCGCCTTTTTATCTGCCAGCGTATCGCAATTTTCACGGCGCTGATCATCAGCCTGTCCGTCAACGCAGGTGTCAGCGAAGGCCTTGTCGCCTACAAGGCGCATAACTATCCACTCGCGTTGAAGGAGTTCGCCGCCGCGGCGGACGCCGGTGATGCTGCGGCACAATACAACATCGGCCTGATGCTCGAACGTGGCGAAGGTGTGGTACAAAATTATCCCGATGCCGCCGTGTGGTACGGCAGATCGGCCGAGCAGGGTCACGTGTTCGCGCAGTTCAATCTTGGTGTTTTGTACCAGTACGGACTCGGCGTGAATGCCGATCCGGCGCAGGCCACGGCTTGGTATGCGAAGGCGGCGGAGCAGGGTTTTGCCGATGCGCAATACAATCTCGGCGTGGCCTACGATCAAGGCCTGGGTGTAAATCCGGATGTGGCGCAGGCGGCGTTGTGGTATCGGCGCGCGGCCAATCAGGGCAATGCCAATGCGCAGAACAATCTCGGTTCGCTCTACGAAAACGGCATCGGGATAGAACGAGATTTTGTCCAGGCCGCGGCTTTGTATCGTGCCGCAGCGGAGCAGGGTCATAGTCTGGCGCAGACCAATCTGGGCCAGATGTACACGCGCGGCAACGGCGTGGATCACGATGACAATCAAGCCGCGGTCTGGTTTGCCAAGGCGGCGGCGCAGGGCGACATCCATGCGCAATTGCTGCTGGCCGCAGACTATACGCGCGGCATCGGTGTGGCGCAGGATTTCAAGGCGGCGCTGCTGTGGTACGGACGCGCCGCGCAGCAGGGTTCGGCCGATGCACAACAGAAACTCGGCGACCTGTATCGACTCGGACAAGGTACTTCAAAAGATCTCAAGACGGCCACGAGCTGGTATCGGCGCGCCGCTGAACAAGGCGATGCCGAAGCGTTGAATAATCTCGGTTCGATTTACGATCAAGGCCTCGGCGTGCCACGAAACCGCGCGCTCGGATTCATGCTGTTTTCGCTCGCGCTGAAATCAAATCCGACTGCGAGCAAGACGATTCAGATCGCCACCGACAATCGCCGTTCGAGCATGTTGCAACTTTCCGATCGCGAGATCGATGCTGCTGAATTCCAAGCGCAAGCCGTGCACAAGGGCAAACAAACGCTGGTACAAGTGATCGACAGTTACAGCAAAACTGCAGTCGTTGTGCCGGCGAAAACTGCGAAGCCGGTCAAGCCAGCGCCACCGCCGCAACCGTTGCTCCATCGCATTTCAAACTGAGTGCATCACAGGCGAAGCGACTTCTGTGTCGCGTGATGCCATTGCGATCAGCGCGATTGTGTCTCAGGTTGTCACCGCGATCAGAGCTTCGGTCTTTTTCTCGGTTTGCTGCATTTTCCACAATGCGGCATACACGCCAGCTTGCGTGAGCAGATCGCGATGATGGCCGCGCTCGACGATGCGACCGTGTTCCATCACGAGAATCTGGTCGGCATCAACAATGGTCGAGAGCCGATGCGCGATGATCAAGGTGGTGCGTTCGCGTGCGACTTCGGCGAGTTCGGCCTGAATGATCTTTTCGGTGCGTGTATCGAGCGCGCTGGTGGCTTCGTCGAAGATCAGAATAGCCGGATTTTTCAGCACCGTGCGCGCGATCGCGACTCGTTGCTTTTCACCACCGGAAAGTTTCAGGCCGCGCTCGCCGACCGTGCTTTCGTAACCATCGGGCAGGCTGACGATGAAGTCGTGGATATGCGCAGCGCGTGCCGCCGCGAACACTTCTTCGCGTGTCGCATTGGGCCGGCCATAGGCAATATTGTAGTAAATGCTGTCGTTGAACAGCACCGTATCCTGCGGCACGATGCCGATCGCGCGGCGCAGCGATTGCTGCGTCACATCGCGAATATCCTGCCCATCGATCAGGATGCGTCCGCCACTGACATCGTAAAAACGAAACAGCAATCGCGCGAGCGTCGATTTGCCGGCGCCAGTGGTGCCGACCACGGCCACGGTCTGGCCAGGCGCGATCGTGAAATCGACATGATGCAGAATCGTGCGTTCGGCTTCGTAGGAAAATTGCACCGCCTCGAAACGAACTTCGGCGCCGCGTACCGCAAGATCGGGCGCACCGGATTTGTCGGCAATTTCGCTCTGTTCGTTGAGCAGGCGGAACATGCGTTCCATGTCGATCAGGCCACTCTTGATCTGCCGATACGTCACGCCGAGAAAATTCAGCGGGATCGACAACTGCAGCAGCAACGTGTTGACCATCACCAGATCACCGAGGGATAGTTTGCCGCCGACCACACCTTGTGCAGCCATCCACATCAACACCGTCAGGCCACCCGCGATCACCAGACTTTGCGCGCCGTTGAGCAGGCCCAATGAGGATTCGGATTGCACCGAGGCGTCTTCGTAACGGCGCAGGTTGGCATCGTAGCGCTGTGCCTCGAATTCCTCGTTGCCAAAATATTTGACGGTTTCGTAGTTCAGCAGACTGTCGATCGCGCGCGCATTCGCCGCGGCGTCAGTTTCGTTCATCTGCCGCACAATGCGCGTGCGCCAGTTGGTAATGATCACGGTGAACGCGATGTAGATCACCATCGTCGCGAGCGTGATCGTCGCGAACCGCCAGTCGAACTGACGCAGCAACAAGATTGTCACCAGCGTGATTTCGAGCAGGGTCGGGATGATATTGAAAATCGCGTAGCCGAGGATGTTGTAGATGCCGCGCGTGCCGCGTTCGATGTCGCGCGAAACACCGCCGGTGTGGCGCTGCAGATGAAAACGCAGGCTCAGTCCATGCAGGTGGCGGAACGTCGAAATGCCGGCCGAACGCATCGCGCGCTGGCTCACACGCTCGAAGAAAATATCGCGCAACTGGCCGAACATCACCGAGGACAAACGCAATACGCCGTAACCCGCCAGCAGCAAACCCGGCACCGCGATCAGCGCGGTTTTTCTGTCGAGCGCATCGATGATGTTTCGCAGCAGCAGCGGCACACCGATGTTGGCGAGCTTGGCGATGACGAGGCAAGCCAGCGACAGGCTGACGCGCCAGCGGAATTGCCACAGCGTCGGCAGCAATTGACGGAACGCATCGCGTGCGCTGCGCGGGGATTCGTCGGTGGCGGGCAGGGGAGGCGTCATTGCGGGCTTCGTATGGGCTGCGTTTCAAATGGGGGCGGTTTGTTGAACTGCAAATGCGGCGCACGATATTGGCGAAAGCCCCCAGATCATTCTTGTGCGGACACATTCAAGATCACCACGTCCGCTTAATGACACGTCGCGTTATCATCGGTTTCCACCTTGCCGGAGTTACTCGATGAAAACTACGCTCGTTCTCGCGCTCGCGCTGTTGACCGGCGCTGCCGTTGCCCAGTCCGCACCTTCCGCAGCACCTGGCGGACTACCGCGTACTGCTTCACCTGCAGGCGCCGAGGAATACATCATCTCGCCCAAGGACGGCGAAACCGTGGGTCAGGATGTCACTGTGCGTTTCGGCCTGAAGGGCATGGGTATCGCGCCTGCCGGCGTGGTCAAGGACAATACTGGCCATCATCACCTGCTGATCGACAACAAGGAATTGCCGCCGCTGGATCAGCCGATCCCGAACGACGATACCCGCAAACATTACGGCGGCGGCCAGACCGAAGCGACGATCCACCTGGCGCCGGGCGATCACACGCTGCAGTTGCTGCTTGGCGATGCGTCGCATATTCCGCTGAACCCTTCGGTGATGTCGAAAAAGATTACGGTGCATGTGAAGTAGAACTAGAACCCTCGTCGTACTTTTTTCGTGAAGTGCGACGAGGAAATCCGTCATGGCAACGCAGGCCGGAGTGAGGATGTCCTTACCGGATTCGTCGACGATTATCAGTGCGACAAATCCAGCGCATACGTCGCCTTGCCGTCACCGTCGTCCTTGAGTTGCGTGATATTTTTCAGACCTGCTGCGCGCGCCGCTTCGAGTTGATTGCTCGCCGAGACAAACGTTACCGGACCTGCGGTCTTGATCTTGGCGAAATGCCAGCTTTGATCGGCGGCGACATCGGCGCGATGCAGTTGCTGCCGCGCGCGGATGTAGCCGATCAGGATATCGCGATTGGTATCGGTTGCGGCGAGGATGGTCTTGCTGCCGTCAAGCCCCGGGAACGTGCCACCGCCGCTCGCACGATAGCTGTTGGTGACGACGATGAAATCCCGCTCCGGCATGATCGCGTTGCCTTGGTAAGACAACCCGCTGATGCGCTGGCCGGTCGGCTCGCTGACATCGATCTGGTAACTCACGCCGCCTTGCAGCACATCGAAATTGTAAGATGGAGATTTTGTATTGATCAGCGGCTGCGCTTCGGTTTTTGCCGGATCGATGCGATTGAACACACCCGCGCTACGCTCCAGCCACGCTTTCAGTTCGGCGCCATTGATCTTCACTGCGGCCAATGTGTTCGGATAAAAATACAAGTCGGCGGCGTTGCGGATCGCGAGCGGGCCGGGTGGAATATCAGTGTAGTCGTTGGCGCCGCCGAAACCGGTCTTGAACGCCGACGCGGTTGAAAGTACCGGCAGATTCGCGTACTGCGGCAGGTTGGTCTTGAGATAACTCTCGACGTAATCGCGTTGCGCCATGTTGATGATCTGCGTGGTCGCGACATCGCCGACCAGCGCGAAATAACTGGTGATGCGGAAATCGGTTTCGCCGATCGGATGTTTGACGTAAGCGAGTGTTGCTTGCTGCTCGCTGGCGATCACTTGTGCGATTGCCGGATCGGCCGCGACAAAGCTGCCATCGGCATTCTTGACCGATCGAACTTCGCTATGCGTGTGTTCGCGATCAACCTGCCAATGGCCTTGATCGTAGCTTAGCGCAAGGTTCACGAGACCCAGGCTTTTGCCCCAGAAGTTGCCCATCACCGCCGGCACGCCGCGAATGAATCCGCGTTCGTTATCGACCTCGGGTACATGCGCGTAACGCGATTTTGCATTGCCCGGATCGGGGAAAATCTCGTGCGAATGGCCCATCAGGATGGCGTCGATGCCAAGCACTTTCGCGACATGCCAGTTGGCGTTTTCCATGCGCTCGCTGTATGGCAGAATATCGATGCCCGCATGCGAAATCACCACCACAATATCGGCGCCGGCAGCGCGCAATTTCGGTACGTATTGCTGCGCCGCCTCGACCATGCCGTTGACCGCGACCTTGCCGGCGAGATGGGTGCGATCCCAGTTCATGATGCCGGTCGGCGTAAGACCGATGATGCCGATCCGCAGGTTCGCTTCATGCGTGCTGCCGTCGGGCGCCGTCACGCGCACGGTCTTGTCGATGATGCTGGTCGGCGCGAAAATCGGCTCATGGGTTTTCAGGCTGATCACGTTCGCCAGCACCAGCGGATAATGCGGACCTTGGCAATGCTGCTCGGCGATGCCGTCGATGTGCATGGTCTGGCCGGTGGCGCGACTCAGAAAATCCAGACCGTAATTGAATTCGTGATTGCCGATCGTGCCGCCGTCGTAACCGATCGCGTCCATCGCCTTGTACATGGCGAGCTCCTGATCGCAGGCGAGCGGTTCCACAGTTGCCTGGTAATCGGCGAGCGCGGTGCCCTGGATGGTATCGCCGTCATCGAACAACACCGTGTTGCTGAATTCCTTGCGCGCTTGGCGGATCAAGGTGGCGACGCGCTCGAAGCCCAGCGTCTTGTCTTCGGCGAGCTTGAAATAATCGTAGCTCAGCACGTTCGAATGGAGGTCAGTGGTTTCCAGCACGACCAGCTCGGTCTTGCTGCCGGACAACGGTGCGGGCAAATGCGAATTCGGCTGCAGGCCGGTCTGGCAACTGGCCAGCAGCACGGCGGAAATAACGGCAATCAGGCGGCGGGTTGGCATGAGTCAGATGGCATCGGTTTGTGGAACGCGTAGCTTAAAGCATCCACGTTACAGTGAGCTGTAAAGAGATGTAGCGAACCCGCGCTCGTGGTGCGCGGATAACAACCATACGACACTTGCTGCCCGTGCATTTGCTACCATAAGTAGCTTCTGTAATCAGCGACTATCTTGATGACCATTCGTACCCGTTTCGCGCCGAGTCCCACCGGCTACCTGCATATCGGCGGCGCGCGCACCGCGCTGTATTGCTACCTCGAATCGCGCCATCGCGGCGGCGAATTCATTCTGCGTATCGAAGATACTGATCGCGAGCGCTCGACCCAGGAAGCGGTGCAAGCGATCCTCGACGGCATGCAGTGGCTCGGGCTCGAATACGACGAAGGTCCGTTCTACCAGACCCTGCGCATGCAGCGTTACGAGGAAGTCGCGCAGATGCTGATCGATACCGGACGCGCGTACTACGCCTACGAGAGCAAGGAAGAACTCGAAGCGATGCGCGAGCAGCAGATGGCGCAGTATGCCAAGCCGCGCTACAACGGTTTTTACCGCGAGCGCGTTGAGCCGGTGCATGAAAGTCCGACGCGCGTGATCCGCTTCAAGAATCCGGCGACCGGTTCGGTGGTGTTCGACGATCGTGTGCGTGGCCGGATCGAATGGCAGAACGAGGAACTGGACGATCTCATCATCTGGCGTTCCGATGGTTTTCCGACCTACAACTTCGCGGTGGTGGTCGACGATATCGACATGCAGATCACCGACGTGATCCGTGGCGACGATCACATCAACAATACGCCGCGGCAGATCAATATCTATCGCGCACTCGGTGCCGAGCCGCCGCAGTTCGCGCATCTGCCGATGATCCTAGGTGCCGATGGCGCGAAACTTTCCAAGCGCCACGGCGCGGTCAGCGTTATGCAATATCGCGATGACGGTTTCCTGCCGCATGCGCTATTGAATTATCTGGTGCGACTCGGCTGGTCGCACGGCGATGATGAAATTTTCTCGCTTGCGCGCATGATCGAATTGTTCGACGTCGCCGACGTCAACAAGGCCGCAGCGCGGTTCGACGGCGAGAAACTGGCGTGGATCAACCAGCAATATCTGAAGAGTGAAGATCCGGCGGAAATTGCCACGTATTTCGAATGGCATCTGCATGATGCCGGCATCGATTTCTCGCAAGGCCCGGCGCCGGTCGATGTGATCGTCGCCTTGCGTGACCGCGTCAAGACGCTCAAGGAAATGGCTGAGCGCGCGAAGATCTGGTACGGCCAGATCGAAACTTATGACGAGGCCGCGGTGAAAAAACATCTTGGTGCGAGCACCGCATTGCCGGCACTGAAGGCTGTGCATGCAGAGCTTGAGAAATTGCAGGATTGGAAAGTCGAGGCGATCCATCAAGCCATCGAAGCCGCCGCTGCCGCGATCGGTGAAGGCATGGGCAAAGTCGCACAGCCGTTGCGTGTTGCGATCACCGGCACGCAAGTGTCGCCATCGATCGACCATACCGTGTATCTCACCGGCAAGGTGCGTGCACTCGCGCGCATTGCGGCCGCGTACGCCAAGACCAGTGGCGAATAAACTGCATCATGGGCTGCGATTTCAGCGCGCTGGCTAATATCGATACCACTGATCCGGATCAGGTGGCAGCGCTGATGCAGCAGTGTACGTCGGTCGTATTCGATCCGATGTTGTGGGTATGGGCAATCGTTTTCACGATCCTTTGCGCGGTCATCGGCGGCTGGATCGGCAGCTATAAAAAGGCGGTCGTACGCGATGCGATTCTAGGCGCGACTCTCGGCCCGATCGGCTGGATCATCAGCCTGTGCCTGCCCGCACACGCTCAGCAATGTGCAAAGTGCGGCACGCGAGCGCCCGGCGTGGATCGGTTCTGCCGGCGCTGCGGCCAGTCGCTGCAACCGGCGCAGGGCTTGCACAAGCCGTGACTTGAACACACGTGTATCATGCAGACATTAACCCGATTTAATTCATCGCCATGACCGCCGCTGCCAAAAATCACAAGCAAGATCACGCGCATCAGCATGCACACAACGCCAAGGGTTTTGTCAGCGAAGTCGTGGCCGCGTGCGATCAACGCGGACTGCGTTTGACCGAGTTGCGCCAGCAGGTGCTTGAGCTCGTCGCGCGCTCGATCAAGCCAGTGAAGGCTTACGATCTTCTCGACCAGATCAAGGACGAGCGCAGCAATGCCGCGCCGCCGACGGTGTATCGCGCGCTGGATTTCCTGCTCGAAAACGGTTTCATCCACAAGCTCGAATCGATTAATGCGTATGTCAGTTGCCATCACCCGAGCGTGGTGCATCATGTGCCGTTTCTGATTTGCGACAGTTGCGATTCAGTGGTCGAGATTTGCGACGAGCGGGTTTCGGGCATGCTTGATGAGCAGGCCAAGGCGCTCGGTTTCAGTCCGCAGGCGCGCACGCTCGAAGTGCACGGAATTTGCGCGCGCTGTAACGGCGGCTGATGCTGTTGCGTTTGCTGCTTGTGCGCAACGCGCTCAGCCGATCGAATTATCGCTCGATGTGAGTGCGACCAGAGTCCCGCCACTATCTACCAGCGCAGTAGCCGCCGCGCCGAGCAGACCGGCGTAGGGATAGGTAATCGCCAAGGTGGGCACTCGTTGCATGGCGCTCGCAAAACGGCCCTTGTCCTCGAAGCGACGTCGGAATTCGGGCTTGTGCAGCCAGGGCAGCAGCGGCGGCACGATGCCACCTGCCAGATAGATGCCATCCCACGCGCCGATCGTCAGTACCAGATCACCGGCAATGCTGCCGAGCAAGGCGCAAAAAATATCTACCGCACGTACACACTGAGCATCGCTGCCAGCGTACGCGTGTTCGGTGACCTGCGCTGGTGAAAAATCTTGTGCTGGTACATCGCCCAGCGCGCACAACGCCTGATAGACGTTGACCATGCCGCTGCCGCAGATCAGGCGCTCGTTGGAGACGCGGCCGTAGCGTTTCGCGAGGTATTGCAGAATCTCGATTTCCTCAGGCGTGCCCGGTGCAAAACCGACATGGCCGCCTTCGGTTTCAAGAATCTCGGGTTTGCCATCGCGCAGCAGAAACGCGCCGACGCCGAGTCCCGTGCCAGGACCGATCACGCCGATCGTGCGGCATCGACTATTCGCGGCAACCACGATTTCAGCGTTACCGATTTTTTCCACGTCCGGCGCCGCAAGCAACGGCACGGCCATGCTCAGTCCGGCAAAATCATTGACGATGTGCAGCGATAAAAGGCCGAGATCGCGGCGCGTCTGCGCGGTCGAGATTACCCAGGGATGATTGGTGATGCGCACTTCATCGTCAGTGACTTTGCCCGCCACCGCGAACACGCCACGCTGCGGCTTGTTGCCGATTTCAGCGAGATAGTGCAGCGCGGCGTCCGCCAGCGATGCGAAATCCGCGACCGCGTAGTGTCGAATGCTGGCGTCGATCAGCGGTCGCGCCTGGGTGGTTTGCGCGAGGCCGAATCGCACGTTCGTTCCGCCGAGATCGGCGACCAAAGTCGAAGAATTTTTAGCGTCGGACATGCAGCGGATGCTCTCTGATTTGGTCAATCAAGACAGTGTAACCGCTGGCGCCGACAGATTCGTTGCTAATGGTTGCCGAGTTTTGCAGCGCGTGTCGCAGACAACTTTTTCTTTGTCTTTAAAAAGCTATTAAAGCCAGCGCGCATAACACTAGCGAATTGATCAAAAAAATCACCTGCACGCCGTCAGGGGGACGGCTTTGCGTGCAGGCGAAAAAGACGCGATCAGAAGTTCTTCGTGAGTCCGACAAACACGCCGCGTCGTGGCCCGTATTGCGGCGCGCCAACACCGATGCCGGAACCGTCACGTAGAGCGTAACTGCGATCGGTGACATTCAGCACGGCCAGCCGTGTATTGATTTTTCCGAGCGCCGGCAGATCGAAATCGCGGCTCGCCGAAACATTCACCTGGTAATAGTACGGCAGGTGTGCGCTGTTGGCGAAGTCGGCGCGCAGGCCCGAGCCGTAGATGAAATCCGCACCGAGCTTGGTGCCGTCCCAGTTGTAGCTGACACCGCCGTTGCCGGTCAGGCGCTGGTCGTGATCCAGATGCACCCAGTGCGTGGCGATGTAGTCGAGCTCGTCCTGCCCAAAGTTGTATTGGCCGGTGACAACCTGTTTGCCCATCGCGCGATTGGCGGAAACATTCAGGTAGGCGCCAAAATCGCCGGCGTTGTAATTCGCGGTGAATTCGAGGCCATGCACACGGCCTTGGTTGTAGTTGAACGGCGAGAAAATCAACGCCGCGCCGAACTGGCCTTCATCGAGCAGGTTGTGAACTTTACGGTAATACGCGTCGAGTCCG
>JAYVTP010000237.1:0-2303 GCA_043788685.1 Pseudolysobacter sp.
AAAATCTGCGTCGCGAAACACACGGCCGCAACTGCGGCGACGCCGATCAGGTTTTTTGCGCTGCGCTGATGCGCAAACCACATCACGCTGCCGATCAGCCACAACAGCAGCGGCACGACGATCAAATCGTCGGGACGAAAAACATACAAGGTTGCCAGCACCACCAGACCGCCGACGCCAGCGCCGGCAAGATCGGCGAAATACACCCGACCAAAAATCGCCTTCATGCGCAGGAATATCGCGCCAAGGAAAAACGCACCGCTCAGGAATGGCAGCAGATAAAGCACGAAGTTTACGAACAGCCGCCATTTTTGCAGCGGATCGGAAACCAGAAAAATCGCATTAAACGGAATCTGCTGCGCCAGCAGGTTCGAAACAATAATCAGCGGCCCGAACAGCAATAGAGCCACGTTTGCAACATCGCGCCAATGTCGCTCGAACCACGCATTTGCGGCGCACATCACCACGCTGGTGAGGCCGAAACCCATCATCGCCAGGCTCACTACCATCGAGCCGAAATGCGCCCAACTGCCCACTGCGAAAACACGCATGATGACGATCTGCAGCGCGATGATCGCTGCCGACACCATCGCCACGGCGAGGTAAAAAAGCAGCGCGGGTTGTTCGTTGGCGCCGGTGCGTGGTGAAGATTTGCCGAGGGTCATTGCGTTCTGCTGAGCCTTGCTGTCGCCGGATGCGCGGTGATCCGCGTCATGCGGCTTGAGGAATCTCGACCGCCGGCTGGCGGCAGTCGAATGATGAAACGAAGCCGGTAAATCACGCCGTCATTCCGCACAGGCAGGAATGACGGCGATAAAATCTTTGCATCAAAAACAGTTATTGCTTGGCTGGCACCGGCTTATCAGCTGTGGGCTTGGCTGGCGGCGGCGTTATGCCTTCAACCTTGTCGGTATCCGGCTTGCCATTGTGCGTGGCTTTGATCACATCGCCTTCGAGCTTGGTGAACGGCACGAACGGCACGATCTTGCCGTTGTAGATGTCGCTGCGCGTGACGGTGATGGTGCCGTCGGCCGCCTGATTCTTCACCACCTTGAGCACACGCTGCGCACCCGGTGGGCCGACCGGAATGACCATGATGCCACCGGCCTTGAGCTGCTTCAGTAGCGGCGGCGGCACGTGATCGATACCGCAAGTGACGATGATCTTGTCGAACGGACCATTCTCTTCCCAGCCGTAATAACCGTCGGCCTGCTTCGAAGTGATGTTCTTGAATTCGTTATAGCCTTTCTTGATCAGATCGTCGTAGACACCACGCGTGCGCTCGGCCAGCGGCTTGATGATTTCGATCGAGTAGACCTTGTCGGTCAGGTGCGACAGATACGCCGACTGGTAACCCGAACCGGTACCGATTTCGAGCACTTTCTCGCCCTGCTTCACATCCAGCGACGCGGTCATGTGACCGACCAGATGCGGGCCGGAAATGGTCACGCCATAACCGATGTCGAGGAATGCACTGTCGTAGGAATGAGCACGGTTGATCGGACGCACGAAGTCTTCGCGCGGCGTGAGCAGGAACGCACGCTTTTCGCGATCGGCGCTCAGATCCTTGTTTGTCAACATTGCCTGCAGACGATCCCAGCGCTTGCCAACGAACGCTGCATCTTCACCGCGGTTTTTCACCATCCACGCGACTAAATTTTCGCGCGTGTCGAGCGGTGGCGCGATATCCCAGGTAAACGGCAATACCGGAACCGGCGCTGCAGCAGCTGCCGCTGCGGGTGCGGCATACGAAAGCAGCGGCATGATCGATGCCGTCAGAACAGCGAGAGAACCCAGAACAAAACCACGTCTTTTCACGTTTATCTCCATAACTCGAATAGTCGAACTTGCAAAGGACACGCGGCAAGGACACCGCGATATTAATTTCATGAAAACGGAATTTACGACGCCTGTCTCAGTGCGATGACCGCGTTGAGGCCGCCGAAAGCGAACGAGTTGGACAACACCGCACGCACAGTTTTTTCGCGTGCGGTGTTCGGCACGTAATCAAGATCGCAAGCCGGATCGGGATCGACAAAATTCAGCGTCGGCGCGATCACACCATCGCGCAATGTGCCGATCGCCGCGACCAGCTCGATTGCGCCAGCCGCGCCGAGCGCATGGCCGTGCATCGATTTGGTCGAGGACACGGCGAGCGCATCCGCATGCATGCCGAACACGCGCCGGATCGCCGCGGTTTCGGTCGGATCGTTAGCCGGCGTGCCGGTGCCGTGCGCGTTGATGTAACCGACATCGGCGACGTTGAGTTTTGCATCCGACATCGCGCGCTCGATCGCTCGGGC
>JAYVTP010000238.1:0-5040 GCA_043788685.1 Pseudolysobacter sp.
TCGCCGCGCTGGAATTCTTCCGCATGCAGGCGCGCAGCTTCCTTGTCGTCGTGGCTTTGTTTCAAGGTGCTGAACAGGCGCAACTGTAATTCCTGCAGGTCGTCTTTTTTCTTGTCGTGCGGATCTTTTTCTAGCTTGACGATGGCGACCTGGCTGGTCACGCCGCCCGCGAAATCGTAGCTGTACCAATCGGCACCGCTGCGAAATTGCACGGCACGGTCATCGGCGGAAAATTGCGGTGCGGATTCTTCCTGTGCGGTGCGCGTGACCTGGATCAACTGGCCGCCGCCGAGATCACGCACGAAGATATCGCCATTGCGCACGAACGCCGCACGCCGGTGCGCGCGGTCGTACACCAGCTCGTTGCCATCGGCGCCGCTCATGCCGGCCGCGTCGATGATCGTATCCTGCGAATTGCCGAGATCGATCTTGTGCAGGTCGCGGATGCTGCCCGCGCCATGCTTGAGGCTGTAATACACGCTGTGCCCATCGGCGGAAAAGTACGGACGCTCAATCGGCGATCCAATCCATAGCGGCTCGGCCATGATCTGTTCGAGCGTCAGCGGCGCGGCGGCGTGCGCGGCGGCACAGGTCATCAGGGTGGTACAGCCAGCCAGCAGCCAACGATTCATGCGCGGTTCTCCGAAACGGATCAGATCAAACCGCCAGCATAGCCGAGCCGACGCGGATGACAAGCCGCCATAAGTCACGCACGGCTGCCATCTGGCACGGCAAATATGGCAACATCGCGCCAAGCATTTGAAACAGGATCAGCTATGGCGTTGCCTTGTGTAGAAATCGAAACCGCGGCGCATCCGCAATGGTCGATCATCTGGCTGCACGGTCTCGGCGCGAACGGCCACGACTTCGAGCCGATCGTACCCGAGCTGGTCGATCCAGCGTGGCCGCCACTGCGTTTTGTTTTTCCACACGCACCGGAACGCGCGATCACGATCAACGGTGGCATGCGCATGCCGGCGTGGTACGACATTTCCGGCCAGGAAATTGCGCAGAAGCAAGATGAAGTCGGCATCCGCGCATCGATAAAATTGCTGGAGGAATTGATCGCGCGCGAGCACGATCGCGGCATCGATCCAGCTCATGTTCTGCTCGCTGGTTTCTCGCAAGGTGGCGCGATCGCGCTCAGCGGCGGCGTGCGCCACAGCGGCAAACTCGGCGGCATCATCGCGCTGTCGAGTTATCTGCCACTCGCGGAAAAAACCGCGACGGAATGCAGCACGGAAAATCGCAACTTGCCGATTTTCATCGCGCACGGCACGCACGATCCGGTGGTGGCGCAGACGCTGGGCGTGATGAGTCGCGATTACCTGCAGCAGCTCGGTTTTGCGGTAGATTGGCATGTGTATCCGATGCAGCACCAATTGTGTCTGGAGGAGATCCATGATCTGCGCGCATGGATCACGGCGCGTATCGCCGTCAGCTGATGGCGCGGGGCGTTTCTTCCACGGAGATATCTCTGAAAAGCAAACTAACCGCACCGCATAAATCTGCCCACGCCGCCTTGGCGGACGCACCGCACTGGCTGCCGAATTTTTGCAGCCTGCCGGTACTCGTGGCAGTAGCTGCGGTGACCGAACTCGCGGTGTTGCTGATTGTGCTTGCGCCGAGCGATGAGCCGCGCGAAGTATTGCCGCGACTCGGCACGACCAGCGTATTCGCGCAATGGCTGGCGTTGTTGTGCGTCGTCGCGCTGTGCAAACTCAAGCCGCTGCTCGCGCGTTTTGCGCCGATGCATGGCGTGCTGATTGCGTATGGCTTGATTATCCTGATCGTCGCGCTGGCCAGCGAGCTGGTGTTTCTGATCGATCAAACCTTGTTGCTGCGGCTCACTTTGCCGACAGAATTCCATCTGCGTTTTGTCGTCGGCAGCACCGCGCTGGCGGCCTTGATCGCGGCGGCGATGCTGCGCTATTTTTTCGTCCTCGAACAATGGCGCGAGCGTGTGCGTGCGGTAGCGCGTTCGCAGTTCGACGCATTGCAGGCGCGCATCCGTCCGCACTTCCTGTTCAACAGCATGAACACGATTGCGAGCCTGATTCAGAGCGATCCGGTGCAGGCCGAGCGCAGTGTGGAAGATCTCGCCGATCTGTTCCGCGCGGCGCTGCGCAGCGGCGAGCGCATGGGTACGCTTGGCGACGAGTTCGATCTGATCCGGCGTTATCTTGCGATCGAGCAACTGCGCCTCGGCGCGCGTTTGCAGGTCGATCTGCAGCTCGACGAATTGCCGCTCGATCTGCCGCTGCCGCCGTTACTGATGCAACCGCTGGTTGAGAACGCGATCTATCACGGCATCGAGCGCTTGCCGCAAGGTGGCGTTTTGAAAATTGTCGGACAGCGCCAGGCCGGCATGATCGAAATCAGCATCATCAATCCGTGTCCGCCCGAAGCGCCGAGTGCGCGCACGCACAACGGTATGGCGCTCAACAATATCCGCAGCCGGATCGAGTACCATTTTGGTCGTCGCGGTAGGCTCGAAACCATCCGCGGCGCCGAGCAATTTATCTGTAGCCTGCGTTTGCCCGATGAAAATACTGATCGCTGACGACGAACCTCTCGCACGCGCGCGGCTCGCCGCGTTGCTGCACGACTGCGTGGCGGTCGAGGTCGTCGGCGAAGCCGGCAATGGCCACGAAACCCTGCAGGGCGCTGCGACTCTGGCGCCGGATCTGGTCTTGCTCGATATCCGCATGCCGGATATGGACGGCCTTGAGGTGGCACGCCATCTGAGCGCGCTCGAAAAACCACCCGCCATCATTTTTTGCACGGCCTTCGATGAACACGCCTTGGCGGCGTTTGAAGCGCATGCGATCGACTATCTGCTCAAGCCGATTCGCCTCGAACGACTGCAAGCCGCGCTCGAACGCGCGCGCCGTTTCTCCGCAACGCAAACACCGGCATCCGCGCCAGCCGTGGTGGCCGGCATCACGCGCACGCACATCTGCGCGCGCGTGCGCGGCAACCTCGTGCTGGTGCCGGTAGTCGACATCGACTATCTGCTGGCCGAAGACAAATACGTGCTGGTGCGTCATCGCCATGGCGAAGTCCTGATCGAAGAGGCGCTGAAAAATATGGAAGACGAATTCATCGAGCGGTTTGTGCGCATCCATCGCAATTGCCTAGTCGCGCGCGACCGCATGGCCGGCATGACCCGCGCCAGCGACGGCCGGATTTTTGTGCAGGTGATCGGGCAGGAAACACCGCTCGAAGTCAGCCGCCGCAACCTGCCCGGCTTGCGCAAACTGGTGCGCACGTTGTGACCGCGCGTTTGCGTATCGCCACGCGCCAAAGTGCGCTCGCGTTGTGGCAAGCCGAGCATGTCGCGGCGCGCTTGCGCATCGCCCATGTCGGGCTGGACGTGGAACTTGTGCCGATGACTACACGCGGCGATCAGATTCTCGATCAGCCGCTGTCGCTGATCGGCGGCAAGGGACTTTTTCTCAAGGAGCTTGAAGTCGCGATGCTTGAAGGTCGCGCTGATGTCGCGGTGCATTCGCTGAAAGATGTGCCGATGGATCTCGAAGCCGGCTTTTCGCTCGGCGCGGTGCTCGAACGTGCCGATCCGTTCGATGCGTTCGTGAGCAACAACTACGCGCGCTTGAACGAGTTGCCGCTCGGTGCGCGCGTCGGTTCATCGTCGTTGCGACGCCAGGCGCAGATGCGCGCCGTGCGTCCCGATATCGAACTGGTGGATCTGCGCGGCAACGTCAATACACGCTTGGCCAAACTCGATGGCGGCGAATACGACGCGATCATCCTCGCCTGCGCCGGGCTCGAACGCCTGGGACTCGCCGCGCGCATTCGCAGCCGGCTCGAAGCGCCGGACTGGTTGCCCGCCGTTGCGCAAGGTGCCATCGCGGTCGAATATCGCAGCGGCCACTCCGTAACCGCGGAATTGCTGAAGGTGCTCGATGATGCCGAAACGCATACCTGTGTTGCCGCCGAGCGTGCCATGAATCGACGACTGCACGGTAGCTGCAACGTGCCGATCGCCGGGTTTTGTATTCATGCCGAATCGGGCCTGTTTCTGGCCGGCTTGGTTGGTGATGTGAGCAACGGACGTCTGCTGCGCGCCGAAGCGCAAGGTGCGGCCAACAATCCCGAAGCGCTCGGGCATCACGTCGCTAAACTGTTGCAGGAAAAAGGCGCGGATGAAATGCTCGCCGGGCGTTGAGCAAGCGATTTTCTGGTTTGACCGCGTATAAGAAACAACGGGCTCATCATGAGCCCGTTGTTCAACGCAAAAACAGTTGAGACAGACTTAGAAGTTGTAGACCAGATTGGTGGTCAGCAGCTGATCGGTTTTCTTCACGCCGATGCCGATCACGTCGGTGTTGTGTCGCACCTGATAGCCCACCTTCAGCGCGAGCTTCGAGCTGACCTTGACCGCAACGCCAGCATCGTTCTGATAGAACTTGTTGTTGGCGCCAACTTCGGCCAGCAGGGTATCTTCGAATGCCGTGGTTTCAGTGAGCTGGTGTTTGTAATGCACCAGGCCGCGACCGACAATTTCGTCATCGACGCCACCACGCACAAGCAGCAGCGCCGGCGGTGTGCTGTTGTCGAGAATCGTGTAGTCAGCGCGATTGAAGCGCTTGTAACCCGGGCCGACTTCGAACGACAGTTCATCCGTCGAGGTCTTCAGCAGCGTGTAGCCATAACCGAGCGAGACGATACCCTGCCAGCGGTACGGCGAAAAATCGTCATGCTCGTAACGGCCCGCACCGACGATGTAGCTGCGCTCGTCGAGCTTGTAGCCGGCGGACGCGCCGAGCTCGAAACGGTTCGCGGTGGTGTCGTACTGGCTCTGTCCGGTGGTGGCATTCACCACGCTGGCCTTGCTACGCACTCCGGTCAGATAGAAGTTGTCTTTCCACTGATCGTCTTCTTTCTTGAAGGCGATCTTGGCATTGATATTCTGTGATTTGGTGTTGCCGCTCGCAATCGCGAGACCGGCTTCGCCGGTGCCGGACCAGTCGCCCTTCGGGGTCGTATCCTCGGCAAATGCGCTCAACGGAAGTG
>JAYVTP010000239.1:0-5149 GCA_043788685.1 Pseudolysobacter sp.
GCCGAGGCCGGATACATCGCGAAGTTTTCGGTAAGCCGGATGCCGGTGTGATGTTCGGCATCGAGCAGCGCGAACAGCGTGGCTTTTTCGGTATGGTCGGGGCAGGCCGGATAACCGGGCGCGGGACGAATGCCGCGATATTTTTCGGCGACGAGATCGGTGTTGTCGAGATGTTCGTCCGGCGCGTAACCCCAGAATTCGCGGCGCACACGTTCGTGCAGATGTTCGGCAAACGCTTCGGCGAGACGATCGGCCAGCGCCTTGAGCATGATGTCGCTGTAGTCGTCGTTGTCTTTCTGGAAGCGCGCGAGATGCGGTTCGATGCCCAAGCCGGTGGTCACGGCGAAACCGCCGACATAATCAACGAGGCCGGTTTCTTTCGGCGCAACAAAATCGGCGAGACAGAAATCCGGACGCCCCGGCGGCTTGTCCACTTGCTGGCGCAGGCAGCGCAAGGTCGCGGTCGGTTTGTGCGCATCGGCATCGGCGAACACTTCGATATCGTCGCCGACTGCATTTGCGCGCCACAGCCCGAACACGCCCTTCGCCTGCAGCCATTTTTCGGCGACGAGTTTTTTCAGCATCGCCTGCGCATCCTTCAACAATTCGCGCGCCTGCACACCGACAATTTCGTCATCGAGAATATCGGGATAGCGCCCGGACAATTCCCAAGTATTGAAGAACGGCGTCCAGTCGATATACGGCACGAGCGTGGCGAGCGGGTAATCGTCGAGCACAGTGATGCCGGGCCGGTTCGGAATCGGCGGCAGGTATTCGTTCCAGCGACCGTCGAAACGCTGGCCGCGCGCATGCGCAAGACTGACCAAGCGTTTGGCCGGACCGCGATCCTTGTGCCGCTCGCGAATCTCGGCGTACTCGGCGCGGATGCGCAGCATGAAGTCCTCGGTCAGCTCCTTGCTGATCAGCGACTGCGCCACGCCAACCGCGCGCGAAGCATCCTTCACCCACACCGTCGGCGCTTTGTAGTGCGGCTCGATCTTGAGTGCCGTGTGCGCGCGTGACGTGGTGGCGCCGCCGATCATCAGCGGCAGGTGGAAATTCTGCCGCTGCATTTCCTTGGCGATGTGGCTCATCTCTTCGAGCGATGGCGTGATCAATCCGCTCAGGCCAATCACATCGGCACCTTCGGCGCGCGCGGCATCGAGAATTTTCTGCGCCGGCACCATCACGCCGAGGTCGAACACTTCGAAGTTGTTGCAGCGGAGCACGACCGCGACGATGTTTTTGCCGATGTCGTGCACGTCGCCTTTCACCGTGGCCATGATGATCTTGCCGTTGGATGTTGTGACATCGCCCGAGCGCAGTTTTTCCGCTTCGATAAACGGCAGCAGATACGCCACGGCTTTTTTCATCACGCGCGCCGATTTCACCACTTGCGGCAGGAACATCTTGCCCGCGCCGAACAAGTCGCCGACCACGTTCATGCCTTGCATCAGCGGGCCTTCGATCACGTCGAGCGGGCGTGTGGAAAGTTGCCGCGATTCTTCGGTATCGACTTCGGCATACAGATCGATGCCGTGTACCAGCGCGTGGGTCAAACGCTGATTCACCGGCAACTCGCGCCACGCCTCGCTGACAACTTCGACCTCGCCTTTTTTCCCTTTGAAACGCTCGGCGATTTCGAGCAGGCGTTCGGTGCCGTCGGCGCGGCGATTGAGCACGACATCTTCGACGCGCTCGCGCAAATCGGCGGGCAGATCGTCGTAGATCGGCATGCCGCCGGCGTTGACGATGCCGAAATCCATGCCGGCCTTGATCGCGTGATAGAGAAATACCGAATGGATCGCGTCGCGCACGAGGTTGTTGCCGCGAAACGAAAACGACACGTTCGATACGCCGCCCGAAACATGGCAATGCGGCAGCGTCTGGCGAATGATGCGCGTGGCTTCGATGAAATCGACGGCGTAGTTGTTGTGTTCGTCGATGCCGGTGGCGATCGCAAAGATATTCGGATCGAAGATGATGTCTTCCGGCGCCATGCCGATTTTTTCCGTCAGCAATTTATAGGCGCGTGTGCAGATTTCGACCTTGCGTGCGCAGGTATCGGCCTGGCCTTGTTCGTCGAACGCCATCACCACCACGGCGGCGCCGTATTGCATGACCTTGCGCGCATGCGCGAAGAAAATTTCCTCGCCTTCCTTGAGCGAAATCGAGTTGACCACGCCCTTGCCCTGCAGGCATTTCAGGCCGGCCTCGATCACGCTCCACTTCGACGAATCGACCATCACCGGCACGCGCGCGATGTCCGGTTCGGCCGCGATCAGATTGAGAAACGTCACCATCGCCGCTTCGGAATCGATCAGGCCTTCGTCCATGTTGACGTCGATGATCTGCGCGCCGTTTTCGACTTGCTGGCGCGCCACCACGACCGCTTCGTCGTAGCGTTGCTCCTTGATGAGCTTCTTGAACTGCGCGCTGCCGGTGACGTTAGTGCGCTCGCCGATGTTGATGAAATTCAGCTCGGGCGTAATCACCAGCGGTTCGAGACCGCTCAGGCGCATGTGTCGCGCGATCGTGGGTATGTTCGTGCTCATGCGGCTTGATCGATCACGGTTCGGTCGGTTTCGTGATCGACGATTAGCGGCAGACTGCGTGGCGCCGCACCGCGCACGGCTGCGGCAATCGCGGCGATATGCGATGGCGTCGAACCGCAGCAACCGCCGAGAAAATTCGCGAGGCCCGAGGTGCCGAATTCGCCGACGACCGCGGCCATTTCTTCGGGTGTTTCATCGTATTCGCCGAACGCGTTCGGCAGTCCCGCATTCGGATGCGCGCTGACATAACACTCCGCGACCTGCGACAGCGTTTCGACATAGGCACGCAAATCCTTGGCACCGAGCGCGCAGTTCAAACCGATCGACAATGGTTTGCTATTGCGCAGCGAATAATAAAACGCCTCGGCGGTCTGGCCCGACAAAGTGCGCCCGGACATGTCGGTGATCGTGCCGGAAATCATCACCGGCAAACGCGCGCCGCGATCGTTGAACAGCGTGTCGATCGCGAACAATGCGGCCTTCGCATTCAAGGTATCGAAAATGGTTTCGACCATAAGCACATCGGCACCGCCGTCAATCAGGCCATTGCCGGCTTCGCGATAGGTTTCGACGAGTTCATCGAACGTGACGTTGCGGAAGCCGGGATTGTTCACATCCGGCGAAATCGATGCGGTGCGGCTGGTCGGGCCGAGCACGCCGATGACGAAGCGCGGCTGATCCGGTGTCTCCAGGGTTTTCGCATCGCAGACTTCACGCGCGATGCGTGCACCGTCGCGATTGAGTTCCACCACGAGGTGTTCGAGATGATAATCGGCCTGGCTGATGCGCGTGGCGTTGAAAGTATTGGTCTCGACCATGTCGGCGCCGGCATCGAGATAGGCCTTGTGCACAGCCTTGATGATTTCGGGTTGTGTGATCGTGAGCAGATCGTTGTTGCCTTTCAGATCGCAGCCGACGCCATGATGCTCGTGCGCGTGATGCGCATCGAGACCCTGCGCAAACCGTGTGCCACGATAGCCGGATTCGTCCAGCGTGTAACTCTGCAGCATCGTGCCCATCGCCCCATCGATAATCAGGATGCGGCGCTTGACGGCGTCCAGCAGCAGCGCGACGCGCTCGGGATGCAGATACGGAAGCTGCTGACTCATGTTTCGTATATACCTTGTAGACGTTTTCACGGCCGAAATTTTTATGGCAGGGGCTGGAAATTCGAAGGAAACCTTTCAACCGACCGTCATCCCAGCGCAGGCTGGGATCCAGGTCTCTCTGCAGGTTTCGTCAAGAACTGGATTCCAGCCTACGCTGGAATGACGAGCAATAGCGTTTCGTTTGCGCCCCGCTCAAGGCTTGATCGCCAGCAGCGTCAGCACCTCGAAATGCGGCGGTCGGCGCTCACGCGTGATGTGTTCGCACGCGATTACTTTCAAGCCGGCCTTGCGCGCCAAACCGCGCAATTCATCCGGCTTGAAACCAAGATTACGATGATCGAACGGTTCGACCACATTTCTGTGCGCATGACTGCCGAGTGTGCAGACCAGCAAATGACCGCCGGGCTTGAGCACGTGCGCGGCCTCGCTGACTGCCTGCGCGGGTTTTTCGCTGTAGGTAAGTGCGTGCATCATCAGCACGAGATCGAAACGGCGCGCGCCGAGTGCGAGCTTGTGCATGTCACCAACCTGTACCTCGACATTGCTGATTTTTTTCAGGCGTTCGCGCGCTGCGCCGACCACACGTTCGCTCGCATCCAGGCACAACACCGACTTTGCGCGCGGCGCCAGCAGCTCGGCCAGCACGCCATCGCCCGAGGCGATGTCGAGCACGTCGCCGGTCTGCAGCAGCATCAGCATCGAACGCGCGAGCGCTTCCCAAGTGCGCCCCGGCGAATAATGCCGTTCCATGTCGCCGGCGACGCTGTCGGCCCAGTTCTGTTCGCGCGCACGCTGCGCGAGCACGCTCGGCAGGCGTGCGAGATCATCGTGCAGCAGCGCGTCTTCGATCGATTCCTTGAGCGCGGCGAGCAGCGCGCTTTGCTTCGATTCGAGTTCGCTATTCAAGCGGTAATAAGCCGACACGCCGGCGCGCCGATCGCGTACTAGCTCGGCTTCCTTGAGCTTGGCCAGATGAGTCGACACGCGCGGCTGCGCCAGACGCAGCACGGACGATAATTCGGCCACGGTCAGTTCCTCACGCTCCAGCAACGCCAAAAGACGCACGCGCGTCGGGTCGGAGAGCAGGCGGAACAGGGCGGATGTCGCGGCCAGATCCAATATTTATCCTTTCATCTTGATTAAAAGATAAATAGCAGGATAGTGAGCCGCTATCATTACGTCAAGGCAATCCTTTTTGCCGCGCGTGGCTTGAAAATTCGTCGATGGCACGGCGCGCAATTCGTCTGCCGACAGCCAACAAGTGTAGTGCGCCGATTTCGTGAGAACACTCGCTGGCGCGGAGCTGTCCGTTAAACTTCCACGATCAATCTCTGTGCCTTCTCGATGATGACTGCGATTCGCGCGAAAACTTTTTTCTCGACATGCATGTCGCTGTTGCGAGTGTCCTTTCTGGGGTATCTGGCGACGGCAGTTTTTGCCACATCCGCCAGCGCGATCGAGGCCGAGGATATGCTCAGCCGCAAC
>JAYVTP010000240.1:0-9236 GCA_043788685.1 Pseudolysobacter sp.
CGTATTTCGCGCAGATGCTGCATCGCCCTGAATTGAACGGCCTGGTGGTCGGCGGCATGGATGCGATCTCGACGCTGGCGCAAATCAATTCGGTGCAGGCAGTCTGCTCCGCACCGTGGCCCGGACAGTCCGGCGCGCAGGCCAATATCAAGATGGTCTATCAAGCCAGCGATGCCGAGAGCGGCGCGCCGGACGGCATTCATTTCATGCGCTGCGGCCTGCGGAACGGCAGCGGCGGTTACACGCTGAACTCGTGCGCGTCGACCAGTACCGATCACTACGCGGTGTTTTCACCGGACACGAGCCTGCTCAACGTCGGCAGCGCGGCGGTGCCATGGCACAAGATGTTCACCGGTCCGTTCGCACCTTATGGCAACGACCAACATCCGTTTCTGATCTGGAATCTGTATCGCATCAATGCCGATGGCAGCCTGCGCCAGCTCGCGGCATCGGGTGTCAAGCATGCCTTCAACACGATCAACAAAACCTGTGGCTGCAGCGACAGCCAGAACAACTATCCGACCTGCGAAGACAGCTACTCGAACTACAGCAACGACATCGCCGCGACACAAACGCCGAATTATCTTGGGCCACGCAGCGAGATCATTCCCGTCGCAGGAAAATTCGGCCGCTGCCAATCGGTGTTCGATCCGAACTGCCTCGGCACACAGGATGTCAACGGCGGCGCGCAGGACGATTTTCAATATCGCGTAGTCGTAGCCGAACGCGAGATCACCGCGTCGCTGCAACCCGGCGCAACTTACTATTTCGAATACTGGTATGTCGTGCGCGACCAGATCGACATCTACAACGCGATGGGTTATCGGCCGATCAGTTTCAGCAAGAATGCGCAAGGTTTGTGGACCGGATCGCCGGGCACATTTGTCAACGGCCCGGTGATCAACGCCTGGGTCAATCCGGCAGCGCCCGCCACGGGCACGATGAATCAGGAACTGTTGACCAGCGAAGGCCGCGCGCGTTTGGCCGTGACCACCACCGCGCTCGGCGCAGGTTTGTATCGTTACAACTACGCGGTGATGAATCTGGATTTCTCACGCGCGCTGATCGATGCGGCGCACGCGAGCGAACCGAATCTGCATGTGCTTTCGAGTGATGGATTTTCCGCGCTGAATATACCGATCAGTGCGGGCGCTACGATCAGCAATGTACTGTTCGACGATGCGGATGATGATGCCGGCAACGATTGGGCTCTGACTCAAACGGCGAATACCTTGCATTGGCAAGCGCCTGCCGGGCACCCGCTGAACTGGGGCACGTTGTACCACTTCGCCTTCACCGCGAATCGTGCACCGTTACCGACACATACTGATCTCGGTATCGCTACAGCAGGAACACCGACGAGTTACTCGACAACCACCTTGGCACCGCTCGATGATGTCATTTTCAGCGATGGTTTTGGCACGCCGTAACTACCGCCGGATCGGCGTATCGGTCGCGACTATATGGGTCGCGCTGGCACTCGTATTTGTGTCGCATTCGGCGCTGGCGGTGCCGCCTTGGTGGCAGATCAGCGCCGCGCTCGATTACACGCCGCACGGCACCCAACCCGGCCTCGCGTTCAGCCTGATCGGCAGCAACAATTGCGCAGGTTGCCACGCCAGCAGCAACAGTAGCGACCATGCTTTTTTTCCCTGGGATACTTGGGCGGGATCGATGATGGCGAACGCCACGCGTGATCCGTTGTTCTGGGCGGCATTGGATGTCGCCAACCACGATCAACCCGGCATCGGCGATTATTGTTTGCGTTGCCACACACCGAACGGCTGGTACGGCGGTCGCGTGGTGAAAACCGGCGCGGGTGGCGCCACGGTCGACGGCAGCAACGGCTGTTTGCTGCAGGGAAACTACGCGTCTGGCGATAGCGGTGATTTCGGCGGCGAATCCTGCCACTACTGCCATCGGCTGCAGGATACCGGTCCGCAAGGCCAGCCGGCCTATCTCGAAAATGCGAATGCATGGATCGATGACGGCGATTGCGACGGCGGCGGCCAACCGTGCCGACGTGGGCCATACACTTATCCATCTGGCGGCACCCCTTCTGCGCCGCCGCACGCATGGGCGGCATCGGCCTATCATCAGCAGAGCCAGATTTGCGGCCTGTGCCACAACGTCAGCACGCCGGATACCAGCGCGGGTCCGCTGAAAACCCTGATCGATATTCACGGCAGCGATACCGGTATTCCGTTCCCGGTCGAGCGCACCTACCGCGAGTGGCAACAGAGCGATTTCAGCGATCTGATTTTTCGCGATGGTTTCGGCGATACGCGGTTTACGCCGGCCATCGCACGCAGCCAGCAATGCCAGGATTGCCACATGCCGAGCAGCCCCGATCCGAGCGCGTATGCGTGTGTGCTCACGCCGCCCGGAACGCGCAGTAGCGACTTGCCGATCCACAGTTTCGCCGGTGGCAATACGTGGGTACCAGCGATTCTCGCCGGTGAATACGGCGCACAGTTAACACGCACTGCCGCTTTTGCGCAGACCATCACTGCGGCACAACAGATGCTGGCGAGCGCGGCCAAAGTCGGCATCACACGCAACAAACTGATCGCCCCCACTGCAACGCTTGCCGGCAGCTTGAGCCTGACCGCACGCGTGACCAATTTGAGCGGACACAAATTGCCGACCGGTTATGCCGAAGGTCGGCGCGCGTGGCTGAATGTGCAAGTGCGCGATGGCAACAACATGCTGATCGCGGAAAGCGGCGCGTACGATCCGGCCGGTCGCATTTTGACGCAGGATGCGCAGGCACGAATCTACGAGGCGTCGCAGGGCATTTGGGATTCTGCCAGCGGCAGTTGTCGCACCACCGATGGCAACGGTGCGGTGCAGTTCCATTTTGTACTGAACAACTGCATCACCAAGGACAATCGCATTCCGCCACTCGGCTTCAGCGGCGGTGGCGATATCGAAACCATGCCAGTCGGACAAACCTATGCCACGGTCAATGCCAATCCAACGCGACTGGTGAATTACGACAATGCCGCGTACGTATTCAGTGTGCCGCCAGCCACGATATTACCGCTCAGCGTGACCACGACGCTGTATTACCAGACCGCGAGCAAACCGTATATCGAATTTCTCGCCAACGAGGCGCAAGCCAACACCTTCCCCGCCGAAAACAGCCTGTGCAGCGGCGCGCCCGATCGACCGTTCGATGTCGGCCCGCAAACACGCAGTCGCGGTTTGTATATTTATCAACTTTGGAACAATGCGGCAAATGATACGACGCAGCCAGGTTATGGCGCTTCTCCACCACAGCAGATGGGTAATTTGGTCAACGCGATTGTTGCGCCTTGAGCGCCGGCGTTGCTGCAGTCGGTTTGATATGCAAGGCCGATATAGCGGGTTGTTTCGTCGCATTTGGCTGTCGCCGAAATGTCCGCTCACGCGGACCGCTGCGTCCCTCCACGCTAGTATCATACCATTGGACATCGACCAATTTGCTCCAGCGCTGAGCTTGAAATTGCCTAATATTTCGTCAGTGGAATTTTTCTGCAACCTTGTTGGATGTGATGAAAAAAATTACTCTGCTTCTGACATTTATTCTGACCGCGTCGATCGTCGGAGATTATTCGTTCGCCGCCGAGCCGCAACTTGCGTTCACTCCGCAGAATGGTTTCGCCGGTGAAAGTGAGGGGAATGGCACGCTGAAATTTTTCTTTGGCAAGCCTCGTCCGTTTCACGTCGAGAGTCACGGCAGCGCGCAGAGCGATGGCACATTTCGCCTTGAACAAACGGTCACGTTTGAAGGAAAACCGCCCGAGAACCGCGTGTGGATTCTGACCGCGGTCAGCCCCGATCACTACTCTGCAACACTGAGTGACGCTGCCGGCGCCGTCACTGGCTCAACATCTGGTGCTCACCTGTCATTGCAATACAGGGTTAACGGCCCGTTTTTCGTGTATCAGGAGTTGCAACTGATGCCGGATGGGAAAACCATCGATAACGTTGGCTTCATTACCTTGCTTGGTATTGCTGTTGGTCACCTGCACGAGACAATTACTCGCAGAGAACCCGGCATCACACCGAAGAATTCATTCACGCCGAAGCCGCTTGGCGGGCCAGCTTGAGTCAGGAGTGGGACATATAAACATTGCTGCTAAAACTATCGCGTTGACTGCGTTGCTTTGGCAACCCGTGGCGTCGCCAGTTCAAGCCGCATGCCCTTTCACCCACATGCCGGTGAAAGTGGTACGCCACGGCTGGAGCTTGAAACGCAAGTCGCAGCGTTTCTTGGGAAGACAAATACCTACAGCCCCTACGGCAACAATCTCCTCGGCGGAACGGTCTCGTGTCAGCACGCTGACTGTGAACTGCGAGTGAGCTTTGCGCCTGGCGCGCCCGCACCACGAATTGCCGTTGCAAGCGGAGGTACCGAGCACCTGGCGCCAAAGGACGAAACCGTTCTGAGCTACGAAGTCATACTCACGTCCAGCACCCCGCACGATTACGCGAGCATTTTATCGGCTCCGATCATAGGCACGCATGCAACTGGCATTCGCTCAAGCGGACGCCGGATTGGATGCTACGATTCTTCCAAACTCGCGGCCAAAGCCGCTTGGCTCCAACTGCAGGCGGCGCAGTCCAACCGACATGTTCTTTAGCAGGCTGATCCAGTTCACGACGTCGCAATCTCGCGAGGCAGTAGCGGCTCGCCTGTCGGCTGCCGTTTTGCCTGATCCATCTGTGCTATTGCTCAAGCCAGTTCGCATCAGCCAATGGAGCGCGCAGCAGCAAGGCAAGCGTTTCGTTGGCAGCTTCGACGGCACGCGCTTCAGGCTCCGACTCATGCAGATGCCGGGCGCAAGGCTGCGGGTACGCATCGGTGTCGTGATTATCGTGGGCAGTGTGGAAGACAACTTCTTCCACGCGCGCCTACGCCCGCCTCTTTTTGTCCTCGGCTTTTTGATTCTCTTCGCAGTTGCCCTTTCCGCCGGGATTGTCCTGTCGTTCTTCGGCCCAGCCAACGTGCCCTTACTGCAGGCGGCAATGGCGCTGACACTCGTCATGCCTTTCGCCACGATCGCTTGGTTCTTTCGTCGGGAAGCCACGCAAGCCGAACACGCGCTTCGCCGAGCGGTCTTGGGTGCATGAGCTTTCGAGCCGACGCTGGTCATGAGGTTTTTAAGGCATGCGCGACCGCGCGCTGGCGTTGCAAAGCAAGATCCATGTCGCCAGCAACAATCACGGGACACGCCTGCAGACACTGCTGCGGCAGCCGTTATAAAGCAACGCTATAATCTGCAGTCTGCCGGACTGGAATCACATCGTGGGCGACAAAAGAGCATCGAAATCGAAATCGAAAGCTGCTTGCGACATGGCGCAGGGAACGCATGCGCAACTGCTCGGCATGCCGCCCACACGATTCCTGCGCGACTATTGGCAGAAAAAGCCGCTGCTGATTCGCGGCGCCCTGCCGAATTTCGCCAGCCCGATCACGGCCAACGATCTGGCCGGACTCGCGTGCGAGGAAATGGCGTTGTCGCGGCTGATCACGCATGTGCCGAAGACGGATCGCTGGACTATGCGCAACGGTCCGTTCGCCGAGGGCGACTTCGCGGCGCTGCCGAAATTGCACTGGACCTTGCTGGTGCAGGACGTCGACAAATGGGACGCGAATATCGCCGGCCTGCTCGACCGGTTTCGTTTCATTCCGGACTGGCGCATCGACGATGTGATGGTCAGTTATGCAGTCGATGGCGGTTCGGTCGGCGCGCATGTCGATCAATACGATGTGTTTCTGTTGCAGGCGGCGGGCACGCGACGCTGGCAGATCAGCACTGCTGCGGATGCGCCGAAACAATTCCGCAGCGATACCGAACTCAAGTTGCTGACCGAATTCGATCCTACCGACGATTGGCTGCTGCAACCCGGCGACATGCTTTATCTGCCGCCGGGCGTGCCGCATCACGGCGTGGCGATCGGTGAATGCCTGACGTTTTCGATCGGGCTGCGCGCGCCGTCGCATGCCGAGCTTTTCAGCGATTTTGCCGATTACGTCGCCGAACGCTTGCCCGAAGAACAGCGTTATACAGACAGCGATTTAAGCGCCGCACGTTTCCCCGGCGAAATCGATACAGCGGCGCTGCAAAATGTGCAGAAAATCCTCGCTACCATCGGCACTGCCGACGAACAGCAAATGCGCACATGGTTCGGCCCGTTCATCACGCGCTATCGCAATGCGCATGCACCGGCGCCGCGACCGCGCGCGCTGACCGACACCTCGCTGCGCAAGCGTTTGCAGCAAGGTCATCGTTTGCAGCGCAGTCCGTGGACGCGCCTGGCCTACGCCAAAGTCGGCAAGGTCGCGGAGTTGTACGCAAGCGGCGATACGCACGCGTGTTCGCTGGCATTGGCGCGTCTGCTTACTGCGACACGCGAGATCGACGCAGCGGTATTATTGCAACTCGCGCCGGACGAACTCGATACTGTGCGCGCCCTGTTGAATGCCGGACATTTTGGAATCAATGCATGACCGATCAACCGACCCGAATCGCGCCCGAATCTTCCGCCGCCAAAACAATAGCGGCGGACTTCAGTGTCGAACATGCCGCATGGGATCGCGATCTCGCCGATCTGCGCGAGGTCCGCGAAGAAGTTTTCGTGATCGAGCAGAAGGTATCGCGCGAGGAAGAATGGGATGAGCTGGATGCGCTAAGCCACCACGTGCTGGCGCGTGCAAATGACGGCCAGCCCATCGGCACCGGACGGCTCACGCCGGATCGCAAGATCGGACGCATGGCGGTGCGCATGCCGTGGCGCGGCAAACAGGTTGGCGCGGCACTGCTGCGCACGCTGATCGAACGCGCGCGCGAACTCGGTTACGCCGAAGTGAAGCTGCATTCGCAAGTCAGCGCCATTGGTTTCTACGAGGTATTCGGTTTCGAGAGCTACGGCGAGGAATTTGTCGAGGCGAATATCCGTCATCGCCATATGCGCCTGGCGCTGGCGCCGAAGACCGCGCCGGAACGGGCGCCGCCGGCACCCGCTCCGCAAAATCAGGACTATCACACGACTACACGCGAGGAGACGATCACCACGTTTCTCGCGCTGTTGCAGGGCGCGGCGCGCGAGATTGCGATTTGCAGCCGCGAGCTCGACCCGGGCCTGCTCGACCACTCCGATATTCTGGCCGCGCTTCAGCATATTGGCACGCAAGGTCGCGAATCAC
Organism: Pseudolysobacter sp.; assembly: GCA_043788685.1. Lineage (GTDB taxonomy): Bacteria > Pseudomonadota > Gammaproteobacteria > Xanthomonadales > Rhodanobacteraceae > Pseudolysobacter. The sequence goes on from JAYVTP010000240.1 coordinate 7,196, forward strand.
GCGTACGCATCCTGGTGCGTGATCCCGATCGCGCGATGCACGATGGCAATCGCCTGATCGCGCTGGCGCAACGGCTTTCGAGCGTGTTCGAGATCCGCGTGCCGGAGTTCGATGAAGATCGTCACTACACGTCGGCGTTCCTGCTGACCGATCGATCGGGTTATCTGTTTCGGCCCGATGCGCTGCGCTACGACGGCGAAGGTGGCAGCTACGCACCGGGCCGGCATCGCCAGCTGCTGAGCTATTTCGAGCAGGTCTGGGAGCGCGCGCGCAGCGCTGATGAACTGCGCCAGTTGAGTTTGTAGACGACAATCGCAGATCAATTCAGTGATCGAATTGTCTTCGAACATGCGGGCGGCGTGAATCCAGCCTCGCATTCATGGATTTTATTGCTGCAATGCCGCAGCTTGCGCGTATAATTTGCGGGTTTTAATCCGCACGAAACTGTTTTGTGCCAGACCGTCAATCCCATCGGGCGTGCGTCAACCGCGCCTCTCAACTTCGGTAAGCCAGTGTGAGCGCCAATTTAAGCCTGCTTCAACAATTCGCCCAGTCCTCGCAACTGTCGGGCGGTAATGCCGCGTTTATCGAGGGCTTGTACGAAAATTATCTGCAGGACAGCAGCAGTATTTCGCCCGAGTGGAAAACCTACTTCGATACGTTTCGCGGACGCGAAGCCGGTGATGTGCCGCACTCGGTGGTCATCGCGGGCATCGAGGCAGCGCAAAAGCGTAATCGCAATGTCCACGCCCAGGCCGCCGTGCCAGCCAGCGAACAGGATGCGCAAAAACAGGCGAACGTGCTGCGCTTGGTCACAGCCTATCGCTCACGCGGCCATCTCGCGGCGAATCTCGATCCGCTCGGTCTTGCCGCAAAACAACCGGCGCCAGATCTGGAGCTTGCGTTCCACGGCCTGACCGACGCCGATCTCAATACCGAATTCAATACCGCGGCCCAGGCCGGTTCACGCCGCCTCAAGCTCAAGGATTTGCTGGCGTTGCTCAAGGCCACCTACGCCAGCACCATCGGTGCGGAATTCATGCATATCTCGGATGCCGAACAGCGGCGCTGGGTGCATGAAAAAATGGAAGCGACCGGGGGCAAGTTCCCGTTCAGCGCCGAGCAGAAAAAACACATCCTCGCGCAATTGACAGCAGCCGATGGACTCGAGCGCTACCTGCATACGCGTTACGTCGGGCAGAAACGTTTTTCGCTGGAAGGTGGCGACAGCCTCATTCCGATGCTCGACGACATCATCCAGCGCGGCGGTGCGAATGGCGCCAAGGAAATGGTCATCGGCATGGCGCATCGCGGTCGCTTGAACGTGCTCGTCAACACGTTCGGCAAACCGCCGCATCAGTTGTTCGACGAGTTCGAAGGCAAGTTTGCGCACGACGATGATCCGGCGCATTCGGGCGACGTGAAATACCACATGGGTTTCAGCTCGGACATTCAAACCGCGGGCGGCGCCGTACATCTGGCGATGGGTTTCAATCCGTCGCATCTTGAGATCATCAATCCGGTGGTCGCCGGCAGCGTGCGTGCGCGCCAGAACCGGCGCAAGGACAACACTCACGATCAGGTCATCGCGATCCTAATCCACGGCGATGCCGCGTTTGCCGGCCAGGGCGTGGGCATGGAATTGCTGAACATGTCGCAGGCGCGCGGTTTTCGCATCGGCGGCACCGTGCATATCGTCATCAACAACCAGATCGGATTCACCACGAGTCGCGTCGACGATGCACGCTCAACGTTGTATTGCACCGACGTGGCGAAAATGGTCGATGCGCCGGTGTTGCACGTCAATGGCGACGATCCGGAAGCGGTGTTGTATTGCGCGCAACTCGCGTTCAAATTCCGCGCCAAGTTCAAGCGTGATGTCGTGGTCGATCTTGTCTGTTATCGCCGACAAGGCCACAACGAGGCCGACGAACCCGCCGCAACGCAGCCGATCATGTATCAGATGATTCGCGCACGACCGACCGCTCGCGAGCTCTACGCCAAACAATTGATCGAACAAAACCTGCTGACCGCCGCCGAC
>JAYVTP010000241.1:0-6979 GCA_043788685.1 Pseudolysobacter sp.
GGTCGGAAATCTGGTCAACGGCGTCGCGGTGACATGCAGCGTGATCGCGACCAATGCGGTCGGCAACAGCCCGGTATCGGCGCCGTCAAACAGCGTCACTCCGGCGACCGTGCCGGATGCGCCGGTGAACCTCGTGGCAATACGCGGCAATGCGCAGGTCAGCGTCGCTTTCAGCGCGGGCGTCGGCAGTGGCGGTTCGGCGAGCGGGTTCAGCGTGACATGTGGCGGTCAGTCGGTATCGGGCGCGGCATCGCCGCTAATCGTCACGGGGCTCAGCAACGGCACGCCGGTCAATTGCACCGCGATCGCGAGTAACGAGGTCGGCAACAGCGTTGCTTCATCGCCGTCGAACATGGTTACACCCGCGACGGTGCCCGGCGCACCGACCGCGGTTATCGCCACGCCGGGCAACGCGCGTGTCACGCTGATATTTGCGGTACCGAACGACAACGGTGGCAGTGCGGTCAGCGGTTACATCGCGAGTTGCGGTGCGCAAAGCGGATTTGCCGCAGCCGCGCCGGTGGTCGTCTCAGGCTTGAGCAACGGTGTGCCCGTGAGTTGCACGGTTTATGCGATCAACGATGTCGGCAACGGACCCGCATCGCCGGCATCCACCGCGGTGACACCGATCATCGTCGCCAACATCGCGATCAGCATTGATGACGGCACCGACTTTCTGCAGGGCGGTAAGACCGTCGGCTATCTGATCGAATTGAGCAACGCCGGCACGACCGGTATCAGCGCCGCGCATGTGATCGATGCACTCGGTGCAGAGTTCAGCGCGACCGCGTGGATCTGCAGCGGCCAGGGCGGCGGCAGTTGCGCGAGCAGCGGCAGCGGCGATCTCGATACGCTGGTCAACCTGCCCGCCGGTGCAAGCGTGAGTTTTTTACTCAGCGGACTGCTCGCGCCGCTGCCGGAAACACCGGTCAGCAATACCGCGACGGTCACTCTGCCGAGCGGCTACAGCAATACGCACGCCGGCAACGGCAGCGCGAGCGATGGTCCGGATACGGTCGGAATTTTTCGCAGCAGTTTTGAATGACAGCGATAGCAACTCGCACAGAGGAAAATAATGTTCATCCAGTCACTTTGCCGCATTCGCCGGCATATCTTCGCCGTCGTTTTATTTTTCGCAATGCCGCTACTGGCCAGCGCAGCCACAGCCGCACCGTGCATGCCAACAGCGACGCCGTGGCTCACGTTACGCATTACCGCTGGTGCGATGAGTGTCGCAGCGGATCGCACCACGATCGTGCGGGTGCATAACGATGGCTGCACGGAACTGCATCGTCCGCAGTTTCTGCGTGCGCCCGGCGACTATCGGCTGAGTTTGCCCGCCACTGAAATCGCCACCTTGCGCACGCAGGTCGCGAGCGATGTTTTGCGCGGCTTTGACGAGCGTCAAATGCGTGCGGCGATCGACGCCGGCAAACCTGCGCACGGTGCGTCGCAAGCCGCACTCAAGCCGCAATTCGCCGGCCAGCCTAAACGTCTTGCGGTGATGGATGGCGATCGCTACGAGTTGACCTGGAACGATGCCGGCATCTCGCGCAGCGCGAGTTGGGTTGGTTTGTCCGATGATGCGCACGCCTATCCCGATATCGCTGCGCTGCAGATATTCGATCGCGTTTCGGCATCGCTGCGAAGTCTTGCCACGCGCAGCGATGCGACAAAAGTCGTAGCGAGTGCGCCATGAATCGTTTAGGGCGCAAGGTCGCGATTATCGCCGTCGGCATGATGCTCACTGCTATCGCGCACGCTGGCGCATTCATCGGCAGCGACATGGGCAATCCTGATCTGATCCTGCATCCGCTTGGCTATAACGGCGCTGGCGGCGCGGTGGAACCGATTCGTGTTTGCCTCGACATCCAGGCCAATCAGGCGCTGGCAGTTCAGGCCGAGCCCGCATTGATCAAGGCGATTGCAACGCTGAATCGTTTCCGCTCGCTGCCGGATCACAACTTCGGCTTTGACAGCGCCTCGGAAGTCGGTTCGGAACAACTCGATTTCGAGTCGGTGATCCTGCATGAGTTGCTGCACTCGCTCGGTCTCGCGCATCCGAATCTCGCCGACGAATCGGCATTGCCGGCACCACAAAACCAGGCCACCAAAACCACAGTGGGAGCGAACCATATCTACGACGTCGATCCCGGCGCCGACGGCATTTTCGGCTCGGTCGACGATAGCCGCGGCGACGATGTGAACCTGCATTGGTATCAGCGTTACGTGAACAATCCCGGCATGTTGGCCGATGTGATCGACACGACAACGATGGCGCGAACGCTCAATTATCTGCCTGCCGGTCACAGCTTCGTGGCGAATGCTGATCGGTATGTGATGGCTGCGCTCGGCTACACCGATGTTGAAGCGATCGTGCATCAGGGCGCGCGCCTCGGCGAATCGCAACGCCATCTCGCGCATGACGATGTGGCGACGTTGCGGCTCGCGCAATCAGGTGTCGATGGTATTGCCGGCACGGCGGACGATTACCGCATGGCGCTGGTCTACAGCGGTCGGCAAGTCAACCCGCAAGGCTGGGCCTGCGAGATCGCGGTGCGCTTCGACACCACATCGGCGCTGGCGACAACGACGGTCGGTTCTTTTCAGATGGGTGCCGCTAGCAATCACTGGAGCGTTTATTACGCGCGCACCGTCGTCAATCCGCTCGTGAACTGGTATTTCACGAGCGGTCCGAATACGCAGGTGGCTATCACTGCCGTGTCGCCACAACCGAGTCTGCAGCAGCAACCGGTCAGCGTGCAGGTGCAGGTGAGCAAGGCCGTGGGCAGCATGCTGGCCGGTTATCCGCAGGGTGTGGTCGAGGTGCGCGACGGTCCGCGCAACGATCCGGCCACGGCATATTGTTCGATCACGCTGGCGGGGACGAATGGCGAAACCGGCCAGTGCCAGTTGACGCCGCAGCGTGCGGGCACCAAAACCATCGTCGCTGATTATCTCGGCTACGCCGGTTTCGACGGTGGCAGTGCAAGTGTTGCGCATGTGGTGAACGGAATCGTGACATTCGTTGCGGCAAACGCGACGCCAAATCCGGCCGCGATCGGTGTTCCTGTGAACATTCAGTGGACGTTGGCGGCAAGCGGCAGCGCGTTGTTAAGCGCAGCAACCGGCACGGTCACGGTGAAGGAGGTCAGCGACTGCGCGACGCCCGCACCGAATGCGGAGGTCTGCTCGGCGATACTACCCGCCAATCAATGCACAATCACTTTCGCGAGCGCCGGCAGCAAGTCGCTGATGCTGTGTTATTCCGGCGACAACGCGATTGCCGCGACACAGGCGCCGCTGAGCGTGCAGGTAAATCCCGCACACGCAACAACCACAACCATCGTAAGTCATGCACCCGATCCTGCCGCGACGCTCGCACCTATAACGGTGCAGGCCAGTGTTGCCGAATCGCCCGCGCTCGGCGGTTTTCCGTCCGGCGTGGTTACGGTGATGGATGGTGCGGCGGGCGATCCATTAACCGCGACTTGCTCCATCACACTTGCCGGCAGTTCGGGCGAGGTCGGCGCATGCACGTTGGTACCGCTGCGCGCAGGCAGCAAAACGCTTGCGGCAAATTTTGCGGCGCAAGGGCTGTGGGCCGCGAGCACTGCATCCACGCCGATGGCAACACGCAGCTTTTCGATCATCCGTAATGCGCCGAACAGCAGCCGATTGCATCAGGGCGTGAGTGTGAGTATCGGTATGGATGTCGCCGCGTTCCTCGGCGCGCCGGCACCGTCTGGCACCATCACGATCAGCGATGGCGTGGATCAATGCCAGATCGTGTTGCCGGCGAACCAATGCCTGTGGAGCGGCAGCAATGTCGGCCTGCGCAACTTGAGTGCAACGTGGTCGGGAGATGCGAATTACGCCGCGATGAGCTCGGCGCCGGTGATGCAGAATGTCGTTGCCGATTCGTACCCGCAGTTATTGTCGTCAGCGCGCGCGGCGTATGCGGACAGCGATGGTGCTAGTTCGGCGTCTTCAGTGGCGATGAGTTTCGACGGTCGTTATGTGGCGTTTGTTTCGAGCGCCGATCAACTCGTCGATGGTGACAGCAACGGCGTTGCCGATATTTTTGTGCGCGATTTGCAGACCGGAAGCATTCGTCGCGCCAGCACGAGCACGTTCGGTATGCAGGCGAGTGGGGCGAACGCCAATCCGGCGATCAGCGCGAACGGTCGATATGTCGCTTTCAGTTCGCTCGCCAGCAATCTCGTCGCAGGCGATAGCAACCAGGTGCGCGATGTGTTCGTCAAGGACATGGCCACCGGCACACTCGTGCGCGCGTCGCTGCGCAGCGACGGCAGCGAGGACACTACGCCGAACGAGTTGTACACGATGTCTCCTGCACTCAGCGCGGATGGCCGTTATGTTGTATTCGTCGCTGCGGGCAATCTCGTGCCGGGCGATAGCAACGCGTTTCCCGATATCTACGTGCGTGATCTTATGACCGGCCAGCTCGATCTCGTGTCGAGCGACAACAACGATATTGTCGGCAGTTTCCGCAGCTTTGCGCCCGCGATCAGCGCCGACGGTCGTTACGTTGCGTTCGGGTCGCAGTCGTTCAATTTCTCGCCGTTGGGTGTGAACGCGCAGGTCGCGATTTATGTCAAGGATCGCCTCACGCGCAAGCTGAAGATGGCCAGCGCTGCCGCCGATGGCACGCCGGCCAATGACTACAGCTACGAGACTCCGGCGATCAGCGCCGACGGCAATCTGGTCGCCTTCATGTCGCTGGCGAAAAACCTCACGACCGGTACACCGTTTACCGACTACCGCATCTTTGTCAAGAACATGACCACCGGTGCGATCGAACTTGCTTCTGCGCAGGCCAATGGTACAGCCGTCTCGCGTGGGCACAATGTGTCGATCAGCGCCGACGGTCGGTATGTTGCCTTCAGCGTGCAACAGTACGTGCCGATCATGCGGCTGGATGTGTATCTCAAGGATCGTCAGACTGCGGCGCTCACGCGTATCAACCTCGGCCTGGGCGGTGCGCTCGCGATTGGCGGCGACAGCGATGTGCCGGGAATCAGTGGCAACGGTCGTTTCGTCGCGTTTCAATCCGCCGCGACCAATCTTGTTGCCGGCGACAACAACGGCCTGACCGATGAATTCGTGCGCGACACGCAAGCGCAGACGACGACGCGTATCAGCGCTGTCGATGCCGGCACACGCAGCGATGGTACAAGCGCCGAGGCGAGCATCAGCCGCGACGGACGCTACGCGGTTTTCAGCTCGCTCGGCAGCAGTCTGGTGGCAAGTGACAGCAATGCCGTGAGCGATATTTTCGTCGTGGATCGCAATACGTTGTTGCCGACGCGGGTGAGTGTCGATGCGAGCGGTGTGCAGGCGAACGGCGCCAGCGATGCACCGGCGATCAGTGCCACGGGCGCGTGGGTGAGTTTTCGATCAAGCGCGAGCAATCTGGTCAGCGGTGACAGCAACGGCGGCGCCGATGTTTTCGTCAAGAATGTTGCGAGCGACGCGATCAGTTTGGTCAGCACATCGAGCGCTGGCGCGCAAAGTATGGGCGGGACGATCCTCGGCCCGACCTCGATCAGCAGCGATGGCAACCTCGTCGTGTTTCGCGCCAGCGACAGCAGTCTGGTGGACGGCGACAGCAACGGCTTCGAGGATGTGTTCGTCAAGAACCGCAGCAGCGGTATCACGAGTCTGGTCAGCGCAAACGCCAGCGGCACGATCGGCAACAGCAACTCGGTGCAGGCGGTGATCAGCGACGATGGCACGCGCGTCGCGTTCGCCAGCGACGCGAGCAATTTTGTCGCCGACGACAGCAACGGGGTGCGCGATATCTATATCAAGACACTCGCGAGCGGCGCGATCGTACGCGCCAGCAGCGCTGCGAATGGCGTCGCGGGGAATGCGGCGAGTAGCGATCCATCGATCAGTGCGGACGGTCGTTTTGTCGCGTTCGCCTCGGCCGCAAGCAACTTGGTCGCCGGCGATACGAACGGCAATATCGATATCTTCGTCAAGGATCTGAACGACGCCAGCATCGTACGCATCAACACCACGGCAGCTGGTGCACAAGGTGTTGGCGGCGACTGCGCGACGCCATCGGTCAGCAGCGACGGGCGATACGTCGGTTTCATCTGTGCGCAGACCAATCTGGTCGCGGGCGACAGCAATGCTTTCGCCGACGCGTTCGTCAAGGATCGCCAGACCGGCGCGATCACGCGCCTGTCGCTGAGTGCGGCCAATGCGCAGGCCAATGGTCCAAGTTCGGCAAGCTCGCGCGCGATTGCCGATGCGGGCCTCATGGTATTCACCTCGACTGCGGACAATCTTGTTGACGGCAATACGCAGCGCATCGGCGATGTCTACGTCAATCGTTACGCGAATGTGCCGCTGGCAACGACCATGGCCATTACTGCACAGACGCCGAACCCGGCGCAGATCAATACTGCGTATAACGTGACGGTGGGTGTTGCGCGTAGCGCGGGTACGAGTGCGATCAGCGGCAGCGTCACCATTGGTGACGGCGCGACATTCTGCATCGCGACGCTATCGGGCAGCGGCGCGACCGCGACTGGACAATGTGCGTTGACCTCGACCAGCATCGGCGCGCGCCAGCTCAGTGCAAATTATTTCGGCGATGCCAACTACGCCGCCTCAAGCGCAGCAACGGCGGTCGAATCGATCATCGATACCAGAGTGCCGTCGGCACCGATGATCGGTATCGCGATCGGCGGCAATGCCAGCGTCAGCGTGAATTTCAGCGCACCGGCGAGCGAGGGCGGTAGTCCGATCAGCGGCTATACCGCGACTTGCGGCAGCGCGAGTCACAGCGGCGTGAGTTCGCCGATCACAGTGAGCGGACTTGCTAACGGCATGCCGGTTACCTGCACGGTAATTGCCACGAACAACAACGGCAACGGCCCGGCATCGGCGCCATCGAATCCGGTCATACCGGCGACGGCGCCGAACGCACCGACCGCGCCTGTCG
>JAYVTP010000242.1:0-6991 GCA_043788685.1 Pseudolysobacter sp.
GCGATGGCCGCGCTTGAGATGGTCAATTTGTGGAAACAACTCTGATGGCCGCACCGCGCAAGGATGGTATCGACCTGGCCGCGCGCAGCCGCTCGCGTCGCCGTGCATTGCAGGCGGTGTACGCGTGGCAGCTCAGCGGCAATTCGATGAAATCGGTGATCGCGCAGTTCAGCCAGGAACAGGAAATGGAGATCGCCGATATCGCCTATTTTGAAGACCTGCTACTCGGCGTGGAAAAACACAGCGCCGAAATCGATGCGAAATATGCGCCGTATCTGGATCGCGAAGTGTCCGCCATCGATCCGATCGAACGCGCGATTCTGCGCATCGCCGGTTACGAATTGTTGCATCGCATCGACGTGCCGTATCGCGTCGTGATCAACGAGGCGATCGAAGTATCGAAACGCTTCGGCGCCGAGCACGGCCACACCTACATCAACGGTGTGCTCGACAAGGCCGCTGCCGCTTGGCGCGCGCAGGAACGCAGCGCACCGCGCTGATGCCGAGGCCGTTGCCATGGCCGAATTTTCCCTGATCGAAATTATTCGCAAACGTTGTGCTGTCGCGCGCGATGATGTGCGGCTCGGCATCGGCGACGATGGCGCGGTGCTCGCGGTACCGACCGGACACGAGCTGGTCGTGAGCACCGATACGCTGGTCGCGGGCGTACATTTTCCATTGCAGACAGCGCCGCTCGATATCGGCTGGAAAGCGCTCGCGGTCAATCTCAGTGATCTCGCCGCGATGGGTGCGAATCCCGCGTGGGCCACCTTGGCATTGACCATGCCGAACGCCGATGCGCCGTGGGTCGAAAAATTTGCCGACGGTTTCGCCGCGCTCGCGCACGAACATCAGCTCGCCCTGGTCGGCGGCGATACCACGCGCGGTGCGCTCAGCATCACCATCACCGTGTTCGGTTTTGTGCCTGCAGGCGTGGCGATCACGCGTGCTGGCGCCAAGCCCGGCGACTGGATTTGTGTGACCGGCACGCTTGGCGATGCCTCAGCCGGACTGGCCTGTGTGCACGCGCATGACGGTGACGCAGACGAATTGATCGGACGGTTGAATCGTCCCGCGCCACGCATCGCCGCAGGTCTGTTGCTGCGTGAAACTGCGAGCGCGGCGATCGACATTTCCGACGGTCTGCTCGCCGATCTCGGCCACATTTGCACGCGCAGCGGCGTTGGCGCGGAGGTGTGTGTGGACGATCTGCCGATGTCGGCGGCGTTTGCCGAATACGCCGATGCGCCGACCCGACAGCGCCTGCAACTCGCGGGCGGCGACGACTACGAACTGTGCTTCAGTGTTGCGCCGGATCGCGCGCCGGCGTTGTTGTGGGATCTCGCGCAAAGCGGATGCGCTGCGACGCGCATCGGCCAGATCGTGGTGGGCCGCGAAATTATCGTGACCGATGATTCCGGCGCGCAGATCGAAATGCCGCAGCGCGGCTGGGAGCATTTCGCCTGATGCCACTCGATGCCGCGCAACGTCGCGATTTGTTGTCCGATCCGGCTGGTTGGATCGCGAGTGGATTCGGCTCGGGTCTGAGTCCGGTCGCGCCCGGCACGGCGGGTTCGCTGGCGGCGCTGCTGCCATATTTTTTTCTGCGCGAGTTGGCGTGGCCGCTGTATCTGCTGATCGTCGCGCTGGCGTTTGCGCTCGGTGTCTGGGCCAGCGAAAAGATCGTGCGCCGATTGCAGCTCGACGATCCGGGCGTGATCGTCTGGGATGAATTTGTCGGTCAATGGATCGCGCTGATCGCCGCACCGCACGAGTGGTTCTGGATTATTGCCGGCTTCGTATTATTCCGCTTTTTCGACGTGTTCAAACCGTGGCCGGTATCGCTCGCGGATCGTCGCATCAAGGGCGGTTTCGGCGTGATGTTCGATGACGTGCTGGCCGGAATCTACGCGCTAATCGTATTGCAACTTGCGGCGCACTGGTTGACATAAAAACTCGTCGCGCTCATTCCGGCGGCAGCAGTTTGCCCGGATTGAGAATGCCGTCGGGATCGAATTGCGCCTTGATTCGGCGCATCAATTGCAACGTCACCGGATCGAGCGCCAGCGGCAGGAAATCGCGTTTCGCCAAACCGATGCCGTGCTCGCCCGATAGCGTGCCGTCGAGTTCAAGCACGAGCGCGAAAACCGCACTCAGGCAATCCGGCGCATTCGCTGCCTGCAGCGGATCTTCCGGTCGATACAACAGGTTGACATGCATGTTGCCGTTGCCGGCGTGGCCGAAGTTCACAATGGGAATTTGATACTTTGTGGAAATTTTGCGCAGCCCGGTTATCAATTCGGGCAAGCGCGAAACCGGCACGACTACATCCTCATTGATCTTCTTCGGCGCAATCTTGCGCAGGGCTGGCGACAACGCCTTGCGTGCCGCCCAGAGCGTGGTGACTTGCGCCGCTGTATCGGCAATGATGAGTTCGATCAAACCCTCGCCGCGCGCGGCGCGCGACACCGCGTCGGTCGCATCCGGCAACGCCTGCGGTTGGCCATCGACTTCGATCAGCAGCATCGCTGCGGCCTGCGGAATCGTACCGCCCGCATGCGCACGCGCAAGACGCAGCGCTTCCTCGTCAAGGAATTCCAGCGCACACGGCGTCACCGTTTGCGCCATGATCCGCGCCACCGCAGCCGCTGCCGTTTCGATACTGCTGTAGGTGGCGCGCAAGGTACGTTTGGCCGCGGCCAGCGGTGTGAGTTTGAGCGTGGCTTCGGTGATGATCGCGAGTGTGCCTTCCGAGCCGATCAGCAGCCGCGTGAGGTCGTAACCGGTCGCGCCTTTACTGGTGTAGACGCCGCAGCGGAACTCTTCACCGGCGCCCGTTATCGCGCGCAGGCCCAGCGTGTTTTCGCGTGGACTGCCGTATTTCACCGCGCGCGGCCCAGCCGAGTTGCACGCCAGGTTTCCGCCGATGCTGCAGAACGGCGCGCTGGTCGGATCGGGCGGCCAGAAAAATCCGAGCGGCGCGAGTGCGGCTTGCAGATCACCATTCAGCACGCCGGCTTCGACCACGGCATAACGGTTGTCGACATCGATGCGCAGAATGCGATTCATGCGTTCGAACGACAGCACCACGCCGCCGGCAATCGGCACCGTGGCGCCAGTCGTATTGGTGCCGCGGCCACGCGCGGTCAGCGGCACGCGCGCCGCCCGGCACAGTTGCACGAGCGCCAATATCTGCTCGTGCGTGCGTGCAAATACGACCGCATCCGGCGTGACCTGAGCGCGCGAATTATCGTAGCCGTAGGCGTAGCAATCAGAGGTTTCGGTCAGCAGCGCATCGGCTGGAAACAAGCCTTGCAGGTGACTTAGAAAATCGCTGGTGAGGTGCATGGTTCGGTCAGGCAATGGTTTGGTGGGCCGACGCAAACCGGAGTTTGCGAGGAAATAGGAATTGACCGTCATTTCAGCGCAGGCTGGAATCCATTTTGATTTTTGTTATTGTGGTGACAATTCCATGTTAGCGGATCAAGATCAACATGGATTCCAGCCTGCGCTGGAATGACGAACCTGGTGCCTCACGCAAACGCATCGAACGCGCTGCGTTGCCAATCGATGTTCGGCTGCTGTGGTGTGCCGCTGCACGACAGCACATCGAAGCGGCACGGCTGTTGCGCGAACTGCGGCTGCGCCTGCAGATACAGCGACGCGGTGCGGATCAGTTTCGTGCGTTTGCCGGCGCCGACCGAGGCCGCGCCATCGCCGAGCGCGGCCATGTCGCGATAACGTACTTCGACAAAAACGAGTGTGTCGGCATGACGCATGATCAGGTCGATTTCGCCGAAGCGGCTCGAGTAATTTCGTGCCAGCAAGTGCAGTTTTGCACGCTGCAAATAAACCAGCACGATGTCTTCCCAGATGTCGCCGGTGGCGCGCATCGCAGTCGCCGCGCTACGGTGCGCTGCTCAGGGTCAATTCGCCGTTGATCGCGCGCGCGTTGCCGTTTTCAAACTGCGCCCAGATCAACAACCGCTGCACGCGGCCATACGCGTCGATCGAAAGCTGGCCGGTCGCGCCGGGCTGGTAACTTTCCTGATGGCCGCGCAGCGAATCGAGATACGGCAACAGGTTGTAGGCATCGAGTCCAAGCGCAAACAGGCGCGCGCTCACGCCGCGTGCAGTCGGCAGATTGCGCGCAAGCTCGCTGCGCAAAGGCACGCCGGCGGCGATATCGAACAGCCACGGCGCATCGCAAAACTGCACGCCATCCAGATCGCGATCGAGACCTTGCGTGGCGCTGCCGGCGTATACATGCGAGGTCGCGAACACCGGCATTTTGTAGCCCGCGATCTTGACTTGCGGCAGCAGCAGTCGCGCCTGTTGCGGGCGCATGCTGATGAAGATTCCGGCATCGGCAGCTGTTGCCGTATCGGTATCGCCCGCGGTCGGAGCGGCGATCTTTGCGGTCGAAAAATCCGCCAGTGCCTGCTTGATCGGGCTGCTGTAATTGATGTCGGCATCACGCACTCTTGCTTCGCCGAGGATGCGACCGCCGCGTTGCTCGAATTGCGCGCGGAACGCCAGCGCTGCGCGCTCGGCCCATTCGTCGGTCGCGGCAAAAATGGCAGCGCGAGTGATGCCGCGCGCGATCATGTGTTCGGCCGCCTGCGCGCCTTCCGCATCGGGCAGCAGGCCGAATTCGACGCTGCCAGATGGCGGATTTTCGCCACTGTCAGGATGGTTCAGCGCAAGCACCGGCACGCGCAGATTGCCTTGGCGGAAAAGTTCGGCGACGGCTTCTTTCGACAGCGGCCCGGCCACGCGCTCGGCGCCGTCGTTGACCGCGCGCTGGTATGCGGCGACCGAATCCTGCGGTGTCAATCCGGCATCGTAGCTGCGAATTTCCGGACGCTGCTCGGGCGCATCGGCAAAATACGCGGCGAAAAAACCATCGCGGATCGATTGCGCAACCGAACGCAGTGGACCATCGCTGGGTAACAGTAACGCGACCAGACGCACCGGTTTGTAACCTTCGCGCGTCATGCGATTGTTCTGATCCGGCGTCAGCGTGCCGATCGGCAGCGCCGGGTTCGGAACCTGCTGCGGCAAGGCTTGGCCGTTCTTGCGCAGCGCGCGCTCGATCCACGGCAGCAACGGGTCGTTGCCGGTCAACGCTTGCGCTTGGCGCTGCAAAACCTCTACCGGCGTCTTGGCCAAAGTTTCGACGATCTGGGTGCGGTTCTGTTCGCGGTCGCCATCGCTCAGCCAGCGATCAAGTTGCAGGCGCGTGCGCGCACTGCCGATCGGATCCGCATTCGCGGCTTGCGCCCGCGCGCGCAGTTCGAGCAGGCGCAGGCGCAACGGCATCGGCAGGCCGTTGTCGCTGCTGCCGAGCAATTCCACGGCGCGATGCGCATCCTTGCGGCTCAGCGCGATCTCGGCTTCGAGCAAGTCGTAGCGGACGATCTGATCCTCGGCGAGCTTGCGCCGTTTGACGTCTTCAAGCGCGCGCGCTGCGGCTTCGAGATCACCTTCCTGACGCAACGCTTCGGCGGCGCGCAAGTGGTAATACGCGCGATCGGCGAACGCCGCATCGCCCAGATCCAGCCACGCCTGCGCCGCCGCATGGAAATCGCCCTTGCGCTGCAGTTGTTCGGCGCGCTGCGCCTGCGCACTGTCGTCACCGCGCGTGCCGATGCTGCCGCAACCGGCCAGCAAAATACACAACAACAAGGTCGGCCAGCGGCGCGGCGAAATTAGCGGCGATAAGGTCATGGTGATCCATCCGGATTGCAGGTTCGCAGATGATAGCGGATTGGATTCGTGCCGATCCAAAATGTCGCAGCGTCAGTCTGTGAAAAAGCGCCTAATCGTAACGAGCCGTAACAGGTTGTAAACTGTCGAGCGAGCACTTCGCGCGTATTCGCGCAGCACAGGAAACCGCATCATGCAATCCATCGGCACGCTCTGGGTAGTCGCTACGCCGATCGGCAATCTCGATGATTTGTCGCCGCGCGCGCAGAAAATCCTGGCCGAGGTCGAACTGATCGCCGCCGAAGATACGCGCCACAGCCACGCCTTGCTCGCGCGCTACAACATTGCGACGCGCAGTATTGCGTTGCACGAACACAACGAGCGCGAGCAGTGCGAAAAATTTGTCGCCGATCTGCTCGCGGGCAAGAACATCGCGCTGATTTCCGACGCCGGCACACCGCTGATTTCCGATCCTGGATTTCGCCTGGTGCGTGCCGCACGCGCGGCCGGTATCACGGTGCGGCCGGTGCCGGGCGCATGTGCGGCGATCGCGGCGTTATCGGTGGCGGGATTGCCGAGCGATCGATTCGTGTTCGAGGGTTTTCTGCCGGCCAAATCGAGCGCGCGAGTCCAGCGCCTGCGCGAACTCGGTGGCGAAACCCGCACGTTGATTTTCTACGAATCCAGTCACCGTGTGCGCGAGTCGCTGGCCGACATGGCGAGTGTATTCGGCGAGCAGCGTCCGGCCGTGCTCGCGCGCGAATTGACCAAGATGTTCGAAACCGTGCTCGACGCGACACTCGCGGATTTGCTGGCGAAACTCGATGCCGATGCCAACCAGCAGCGCGGCGAATTTGTCCTGATCATCGGCGGCGCAGCGCAGGAGGGCGACGACGGCCGCCTCGCCGAAGGTCGGCGTGTATTCGCGCTGCTGCGTGCCGAACTGCCGCCGAGCCAGGCGGCAAAACTCGCCGCCGCGATCAGCGGCGCGCCACGCAAATCACTGTATGCATTGCAGCACGATGAATAAACACAGGGCGCGATGTCATGACTCAGGTAATTTATTGCATGGACCAAGTTGGAGAGCGAGAAAGAGAGCGAATCCAGCGGGGTGCGAGGCGAATGGCCAAGACCAGATTTTGCTGTCGGCTGCGCGAGCGACTCGAAAGATTCGATCGTGCTTAGAGCCTGTTCAAAGTCTCAGTCTATGAGACCGGAATGCTGATACTGGCAGAATGAGATCAACCTATCCGAGTGACGTCAGCCGCGCCCAGTTTGAGCA